>JAROBA010000002.1 GCA_029432815.1 Pontiellaceae bacterium B1224
GCGGTTTCTTCATTTTCATTCCCGGATCTAGGATGAAACACCGCAGGCCCATTCCAGCGGAAGACCGGGTGGAACCCCGGTCGCTCCATGTCGGCGGGTAGAAACTTCCAACCTTTAGAATACTGCATTTCCAAGGTATCGGCGTTTTTATTTTCGCATTGGCCTAAACGGTCTGAATAGTAAATTCCCGGATCTCGGACCGGGAGATTAATGCCGCCTGTTGTTTGTGCCAGTCGTGTTTTGAGCTAAAACAGGGCGCGTATGCCGAGAAAGGGGCCTTCGAGCGAGACGTCGGTGTCGACTTTGGTTGAATCGTATCCCAGATCGATGGCGAAGTTTACGAGCCGGTAGCCGCCGATGAGATCCACTTTTGTGCGTTTGTCGATCACCCGATACCCGAGATCTACTTTGTAGTCGGAGTAGACGATGTTGACGCCATCGATGTCCATGCTGAGCCCGTTAAGGGAGAAGCCGTAGAGAAAGCGATGGTAGCAACTGGAAAAATGCAGGTTCAGAAATCCGAACGGCTGTGTTCCGCTGTAAACCAGTGAAGTTCCAATGTCTGGAACAATACTCAAATCGATGGACGTTTGCCCGAGGCCCATACCGATGCCGAAGATGGTGTCGGGGGTCTGGATGAAGTTATAGTAGATGTTGGCCAACAACATATCGACGTCGATGTCGGTATTGAGCGGCGTTTTGATCATGGCACCGGCATTGGCCCCGGAGCCGGCGACGAGGGCATAGCCCTGCCCCTCAAAGGAGGTCGGCATATAGTTGAGGCCAAAGCCGAAGCGTTTGTACTGAACGCCGAGCGCGAGCATGGCGCTGTCGCTGGTCCCGAGGTTCATGGATTCGCCGGTGGCAATCATACTGCCGAATCCGCCGTTGCTACCCTGCGTCACATCCACAACGCTTCCGTCGAGCGTTCGCGAACTGTAGACCACGCTACCGTAGAAATGCCATGGGTCCGGTTTTTTTTCTTCGGTTTTGGTTTCCTCGCCCAAACAGAACAGGGTTTGGAACAGTAGAATCATAGCGATGGCGAATACAGATTTTCTTTTCATTGAATCCCCTTATTAGACGTTGCATTTTGCCCATTTGAGGAAGGATGTCATTTCATTATTATCGAAATCTGAGAGGGCGAATCGCGGGCGGAGTTTCCAATCATTGGAACGCAAGGAGGGCGATGGAGAAACGATTTTATTTCCTGATAAGTTGATTGGATTATCGGTGTTTCAGGATTGCTGTAACCAAATCCAGTTCCAATGTTTGGAAGTTGCACTTCTTGACGGTATTCCTTTTGATCCAGTACTATTTTAACCGTTTTTTCATCTAGCGCACGGTGCGTGGGTGGAATTTAAAAAGTTAAGCCAGGAGAGATGAAATGGGCGAGTACGCAACCTATATGAAACAGTTTCCGAATGATGAGGGATACTTTGGGGCCTATGGCGGAGCTTTCATTCCTCCGCAGCTGGAAGAGCCGTTCAAAGAAATCACGGAAGCCTATTTGCGGATCAGCCGCTCGCATGACTTTATTTCCGAGTTGCGCCGTATTCGCAAACATTATCAGGGCCGTCCGACGCCGACGTATCATGCCAAAAACATTTCCGATCTGGTCGGTACCGGATGTCAGATCTATCTGAAACGCGAAGACCTGAACCACACCGGTGCGCACAAGCTGAACCACTGTATGGGGGAAGCGCTGCTGGCGAAATATATGGGGAAAACAAAGCTCATCGCCGAAACCGGCGCGGGGCAGCACGGGGTGGCGCTGGCTACTGCGGCGGCCTATTTCGGCCTCGAATGCGAAATCCACATGGGCGAAGTTGATATTGAAAAAGAAGCACCGAACGTAACCCGCATGAAGCTGCTGGGCTGCAAAGTAGTTCCGGTGTCGCATGGTTTGAAAACGCTGAAAGAAGCGGTCGATTCCGCCTTTGAAGCCTATTTGAAAGACCCGGTTCATTCGATCTACTGCATCGGTTCCGTTGTTGGCCCGCATCCATTCCCGGTCATGGTTCGCGACTTTCAGTTTGCGGTGGGTGCCGAAGCGCGCGATCAGATTATCGAAATGACCGGGAATCTGCCGGATACGGTGATGGCCTGCGTGGGCGGTGGTTCCAATGCGATGGGTATGTTTGCGCCATTCCTCGATGATCCGGTTGAGTTGATCGGCATCGAGCCGGGCGGACGTGGTGAAAAGACGGGCGACCATGCCGCAACCATGAGCTACGGCTCTGAGGGCATCATTCACGGATTCAAGTGTTATCTGTTGCAGGACCAGGCCGGCGAACCGGCTCCGGTGTATTCGATTGCCAGCGGGCTGGACTATCCGGGCGTCGGGCCGGAACACAGCTATCTGCACGATATCGAGCGCGTCAAATACGGCGTGGCTAACGATACCGAGTGCCTGGAATCGTTCTACCTGCTTTGCCGGGCGGAAGGTATTATTCCCGCGCTCGAAAGTGCACATGCGGTGGCCGGCGCGATTCGCGAAGCCAGAAAACGTACGCATGGTGCAATTCTTGTGAACCTTAGCGGGCGCGGCGACAAAGACCTCGATTTCGTGACTGAAAACTACGGGTTTGGCGACGAATATTTACAGGATTGGCCGACCCTTTTGAATTAGACGCTGTTTTTCTGTGTGATTGAGCGAGCTGCGATTTTTCCGCAGCTCGTTTTTTATTACTTATTCAAATTACTTTTGAACATTTAGGCGGCATCGTTCTCCAATTGGGTTGGAAGCGATCTTGGGAGATAAAAAAATGTTATTCTGCTTATGGTGCCTTTGCGGTGATTTCATTTTTTTGGGGGCACCGGTATAACGCTTATCGGACACGCTCTTTGTTGGAACAGCCTTAAGAGACAGGTATAAATTTTGATCATAGAAAACGGTTCATATACGCTCGCTTGTATGCAGAGCAAAATTTAAACGCATTCTGCGTTTTGAACCTTCAGATACAGGGGAGTCGTATGCGATCTCGCGGAGTACAGTTTACTTTTTTAATGCTGATTTTGGCCGCAGGAATTACGGGCTGCACCGATCAGCAAGCGGGGCGTTCATCCGAACGCCCGCCCGCACCGGTAGAGACGGTGCCGATCGAATCCGGCTCTATTCGTGCATTGCGAACCTTTGGCGGTGCGCTGGAAGCCCGGGCTTCGTTTTTTGTATCCCCGAAGATCGGCGGACGACTGGAGGCGATGTTGGTGGATATCGGCGATCCGGTGGAACGCGGTGCGGTTGTGGCGCGGCTGGATGATGCGGAATATCTTCAGGATGTGGCGCAGAGCGAGGCCGATCTTCTCGTCGCGAAAGCCAATCTGGCCGAGGCCGTCAGTGCGCTCGAAATTGCAAAACGTTCGATGGAGCGGTCGGAAACGCTGAGTAAACGCGGGGTGGCGTCGGAGGCGGAACTGGACTCCGCCCGCAGTATGCTGCTGGCCCGCGAATCGGGCGTGGCCGTGCAGCAGGCGCAGGTGATCCGCGCGGAGGCTTCGGTGGAGGCCGCAAAAATACGACTTGGATATGCATCGGTGGAAGCGCTCTGGGCGGATAATGATTCAACACGCGTCGTTGCCGAGCGCTTTGAAGATGAAGGGCAGACCGTGAGCGCCAACACCCCGCTACTGCAGATTGTGGACCTTGATCCGCTGGCCGGTGTATTTTTTGTTACGGAAAAAGATTATGGAAACCTAAAGGCAGGGCAACGCGTGGATGTGCAGACCGATGCCTATCCGGGTGAAGTTTTCACCGGACAGATTGAACGTATCGCGCCGGTCTTCCGGCAAAACTCGCGACAGGCCCGCGTGGAAATCACGGTGCCGAACAGCGATCTGCGGCTGAAACCGGGCATGTTTATCCGTGCGCAAGTGGAGGTGCAGCGCGTTGAAGAGGCGAGCATCGTTCCGATTGAATCCATTGTGACGCGATCAGATGAGCAGGGTTTGTTTATTTTAGCGGCCGATCGGCAGCATGTACTTTGGCGGCCGGTCACGCTGGGCATTCGCGATGGAGATCGGGTGCAGGTCAGCGGAGAAGGCCTTGATGGCGAGGTCATCACACTGGGGCAGCAGCTGATCGAGGATGGCTCTGCCGTTGCTGTGCATACGCGGACTGCCGGAGAAGACGTGCGATGAATCTGCCGCTTGCCAGTGTTCGCCGGCCCGTTTTTACGATGATGGCCACGCTGATTCTGATTGTACTCGGAGTGGTTTCGCTCAGCCGGATTCAGATCGATCTGCTGCCGAGCATTGAATTGCCGACGGCTTCGGTGCGCACGCAATATGAAGGTGCGAGCCCGGAAGTGATGGAACAGCTGATCACGCAGATCATCGAAGAGATTGTTGCCACGGTGCCCGGTGTGGAGGAAATTACATCGACTTCATCGGAAGGAGACAGCCGGGTCAATGTCACCTTTGTGTGGGGAACCGATCTGGATGCGGCGGCCATCGATCTGCGTGCCACGTTGGAAGATGAAATCAGTGAACTGCCCGACGACATTGTGCGGCCGCGCATCAACAAGTTCAGCATCGATACCTTTCCGGTGGTGCTGATTGGAATTTCCAGCCCGCTGGATCCGGTTGAGCTAACCCAGCTGATTGAAGACCGAATTCGGCACCGCTTCACGCAGATTCCCGGCATTGCACAGGTCGACCTCTGGGGCGGGTTCCCGCGGGAAATCCGGATTGAAGTGGATCCCGACAAAGTAAACGCGCTCGGCCTTTCGATGAACCGGATTCTCGATGCGTTGCGCGATGCCAATCTGGACCTTCCGGCAGGACGGATCGAAGAGGGCCGTTTCGAGGTATCGCTCCGGGCGCCGGCGCAGTTTGGAAATGTGGAAGAGATTCGCAACACGGTGCTGGATATGCGCGGGGGCGCGGCCATCACGGTGGGCGAAATCGCTGAAGTGCACGATACCTATGAAAAACTCACGCGCGTCATCCGGGTCAACAACGAGCGCGGCGTACGCATCGCCATTCGTAAACAGGCCGGCGCCAACACCGTAGAAGTCTCCCGTCAGATTCTGGAGGAGATCGATCGGCTCAACGCGGAGTTCCCGCAGGTTAGCATTATTCCCGTCATTAATCAGGGCAACTTTATCGAGCGTTCCATTCAGAATGTTGCGCGCTCCGTTTTGTATGGCGGCGGGCTGGCTATTCTGATTCTGCTTTTCTTTCTGCGCAATATCCGCAGCACGCTGGTCATTTCGCTGTCGATTCCCATTTCAATTATCGCCACGTTTTCGCTGATCTATTTTGGCGGTCTGACGATTAATCTCATGACGCTCGGAGGGCTGGCACTGGGTGTCGGCATGATGGTCGACAGCTCGATTGTGGTGCTCGAAAATGTGTTCCGTCTGCGCGATGAAAAAGGGATGGCCCCCAAGGATGCATCCGCCGTTGGCGCATGGGAAGTGGCTCCGGCGATTTTGGCCAGCACGATCACAACGCTGGTGATTTTTCTGCCGGTCGTATTCGTTAAAGGGGTTTCCGGTCTGCTGTTCCGCGAACTGGCCTATGTCATCGCTTTTTCACTGGTGTGCTCGCTGCTGCTATCGCTCAGTCTGGTGCCGATGCTTTCATCAAAACTGCTTAAGCCGAAAGAACAGGAAGGAACTTCCAATGGTTGGATCGAACGCCTGAAGCAGAATTCGGAGCGGCAGTTCGAGCGTCTGAATGCGGGCTACCTGAAATTGTTAGAGTCTGCCCTGAGACATCGCCCGACGGTTTTGGTGATTGCCGTGCTGTTGTTCGTGGCAAGTTTACTTATGGCACCTTTGATTGGTTCAGAGTTTCTGCCGCCGAGCGATGAGGGCGAAGTACGGGTGTCCGGCGAAATGGAAGTGGGCACGCGATTGGAACTGGTGGACCGGCAGACGCGGCTGATGGAGTCCATCGTTTATGCCGCGGTGCCCGAGGCCGTTTCTGCGGTGGCTTCGGTGCGGGATAATGAAGGGGAAATCCGGATTTCGCTGGTCAAAGCGGCGGAGCGGGATCGAACCAATATTGAAATTGCCGATGATCTGCGGAGCAGGTTGGAGGGGCAGATTCCGGGAATGGAAATCCGGACGAGGGCTCCGCAGGGCCAGTTCCTGCTCGAACGGATTGTGGGCGGCAGCGATGGAGTAACCGTCGAAATCCGCGGTTTCGAACTGAGTGTATTGCAGGCTCTTTCGGGGACTGTGGCGGAAGCCATTAAAGATGTCGAAGGCATCACCGATGTGGATCGCAGTTTTGACGAAGGGACGCCGCAGGAGGAATTCCTGATCGATCGGCGCAAGATTGCTGACCTCGGTTTTACGCCGCGCGATGTGACTGAAGTGATTGAAACCGCCATCGCCGGCTCGCGGGCTGGGAACTATCATGCGGAGGGAAATTCATACCGCATTCTGGTTCAGCTGAAAGATGCCGAAAAGCGCTCGCTGGACGAAGTGCTTAGTTTGACCCTGCGCACGGAAGATGGAGAAACTGTGGCGCTGCGCAATCTGGTTTCGACGGTCAGCAGTCGTGCCCCATTGGAAATCACCCGAAAAGATCAGCAGCGGCAGGTTACGGTTACGGCGAATGTGGCGGGCCGCGATCTCGGTTCGGTGGCGGCTGATATTCAAGCGATTCTCGACACGATTCCAAGGCCTGGAAATTATGATATGCAGGTGGCGGGTAATTTTGAAGAGCAGCAGAAAGCAATGCACGAGCTGACGATTGCACTGCTTCTTTCGCTGCTGTTGGTTTACATGGTGCTGGCCTGTCAGTATGAGAGTCTGCGCGATCCGCTCGTCGTAATGCTGTCGACCCCGATGGCATCCATCGGGGTGCTGCTGACGTTGTGGCTGACGGATACAACGCTCAACCTGCAGTCGGCCATCGGGTGCATTATGCTGGGCGGCATTGTGGTGAATAATGCGATTCTGCTGGTGGATCAGGCGGGCCGGCTATTCGAGGATGGCTACGCGTTGCACGATGCGGTGATCGAAGCAGGCCGTCGGCGCTTCCGTCCTATTTTAATGACGACGTTAACCACGATTCTCGGACTGCTTCCCCTTGCGCTGGGACTTGGCGAGGGCGCGGATGCGCAGGCCCCGCTGGCGCGCGCGGTGGTCGGCGGACTGACCGGATCGACCCTGATCACTCTGGTTCTCATTCCGGTGGTTTATACGTTGGCGCATGGAAAATCCCGTAAGGAGAATGCAGCATGACCGGTCGTATTTTTGCGCAATGTTGGATGAGTATTTTTATGGCCAGTGCGGTTGGGGCGGCAACAAACAGTGCGCTGGTTGAGGTTTCGCTGGAAGAGGCCGTCATGCTGGGGCTGAAGAATAACCGCGGCCTGCGTGTTCAGCAGTATGAGCCGGTGATTGCCGGAGCTTATGAGTCGATCGAGCGCGGTATATTTGATCCGGAGCTCTTTGCAGAAGCGGCCTATGGCAAAGAGAATGCCACCGAAGTATCGCGTTCAACGATCGACCAGTTTCAAGTGGAAGGGTCCGAGACGGAGGGGACGGTCGGTGTGCGGCAGTTCCTGGCGACGGGGACGGAAATTGAGGCGGCGGTCAGCACGGAATATTCGGAATCGAACCGCTCGCCCGAGCAGCAGCAGGCGCGCGTGGGGCTGACGGTGACGCAGCAGCTGTTGCGCGGACTGGGGCCATCTGTGAATCTGGCAGGAGTTCGGCAGGCGGAAATCGATACGGAGGCGAGCCAGTTTGAACTGCGGGGCTATACCGAAGCGCTCATCGCGGATATTGAAACAACCTATTGGCAATATGTGGCAGCCCGCGAGGCCATCAATGTCTTTGAAAAGTCGCTGGAAATTGCCCGTACGCAATTGGAGGAAGTGGAAGCGCGCATTGAGGTGGGCGATCTGCCGAGCAATGAGGCCGCCGCAGCAAATGCCGAAGTGGCATTGCGCAATCAGAATCTGATTGATGCCCGCAGTTTGCTGACCGAACAACGGTATACGCTAATGCGACTGGTGAAACCGGACTGGCTTGCTACGCCTGCAGATTCATTTAAAGCGATCAGCCGCCCCACGGTTGATGCGGTGATTGAAACGGATGTGAATGCAAGTATCAATCTGGCGCTGTTGTCTCGTCCCGAAATCCGGGAGGCCGAGCTGCGCGTTCGCCGAGGCAAACTGGAAACTGTCGTGACCCGGAATGGGCGCCTGCCGAAACTGGAACTGTTCATTAATCTGGGGAAAACGGGCTATGCCGATGCCTTTAAGGAAAGTTTCGAGGATCTGGATGGGCCGGGATATGACGCGACGGTGGGGATCGGATTCAGCCAGGCGCTCGGCAACCGGACGGCACGCGGACGGGATTTGATTGCCCGCACCGAAGTTTTGAAGAGCGAGGAGGCGCTGGCCAACCTGCGCGATCTGGTGCGGTTCGATGTGCTGCTGGCTCTGAATGAGCTGGACCGGGCGCGGCTTCAGATTTCAGCAACCTCGCAGACGCGGGTCTATCGGGAGCAGACGCTGCAGGCTGAGCAGGACCGTTTTGAAGTCGGCACCTCAACGGCGCTCGATGTGGCGCTGACCCAGCGGGATCTGGTGGATAGCCAAATCGCGGAGATCCGGGCACGTGTGGCTTACCTGAATGCGCGGGTTCGTTTATATCTGGCCGAGGGCAGTCTGCTCGAACGCCGTGGTTTATCAGTTGCGCGCTGATTTTTCCGGCATGTGAGACGTTTTTTTAAACCTAGATCGGGAATGATAATGAAGGAAACGGTATTCCGGTCCACTATAACGAGGTGCTTTTGCAACATCAGGATCTGTGAACTGGACCTGACGAAAGACGATTCCTGCAATCCTTAATTCGTCTCCCCGCGACTGCCGAAAGGTCCAGCCTTCCGTCAGGCTGAGCGAGCGGACCGGAAACGCTCGTATTTCACAGGTTTATCAACATCACAACCAATTGCAGTTAAGCGTCTTGCAGATTTATAATAAAAATTTCAGTTTTTTTGTCAATAAATCAGCCCACGGAACGTCTTACTACATGAAACTCGGGTTTGGGTTTCACTTGGGCAGCGTGAGGTTTCCCTCCTCTTTTCCTCACGTTGCTCTTTTTTTTGAGACCCGCATTATTGCAACTCGATCTAAATTCCTCTTTTGAATCCTTCCGACAGCAAATTCGGGTTGAGCCGTTTTCATACTTTTCTAAATGCCTTATTTTCAACCCACCATTCTAGTATTTTTTACTAGATCCTGGTATTACTGGCTCAAATCAAAACCCGCAGTTTCCGATCGGATTTCGGGGGCCTTAAAACCCTGATGTACACATTAAAAGGCCTTCGAATATTTTCATTTATTTGTCATAATACATTTGCCGCAAATGGTTTAAAACCTGCTATCCACGGGGGCTTCACCTAACCTTTCACAAAATAAGGAACCCCTCGATAATGCACAAAAAACCACTCGCAGTAACCGCTTCGCTTTTAGGGCTATTACTTCTGAAGGTAACAGCTGATGGCACCATCACAGAAATCCTCCCCCAAGGAAATGAGCTACGCCTTGAGATTCGAACATTTGCCGGCGGGCTCTATCAGCTTCAATGCTCAACAAATCTGGTATCTGGCACATGGGTCGATATAGGCGAAGAGTTTATGAGCGATGCCGGATACACCAATCTAACTGTCAGTGCCGAGGCGGGGAACTGTTGGTTCCGGGTTCTTGAAAAACCGACGTCTCCGAATGGAATGCCGGTGCCCCCTTCGGAGCCTCCCGGTGTACCGGCACCGATTCAGGAATCTCCTCTGCTTACGGAATAGCATGCATTTCAGTTGTGAAAATTTCGGTCTCGCGTAGAGTGTTTTGCTTTTACGGAGATTTGTTATGAGCAAGCCAAAGAAACCCGACAGTCCATTGATGAGCATATTGCTCAATGTCGTTATTCCGGTTGCGATTCTAAGCTTCCTGAGTAAAGACAACTATCTCGGTCCGGTGTGGGCACTGGTGGTGGGGCTTGCCTTCCCGATCGGCTACGGCCTACGAACGCTGATTCGCGATCGCAAAGCCGATTTTATGTCGATCATCGGGATTATCAGCGTCACCCTGACCGGGGTCTTCGGCATTCTGAAACTGCCGCCGGAATATGTAGCGATTAAAGAGGCTGCCATTCCCCTGATTCTGGGCATTGCGATCGTCGTATCGCTCAAAACCCCCTTCCCGCTCATAAAAAAGATTCTGATGACGGAATCCTTGTTTGATGTGACCCGGCTGAAAGCGGCGCTAAAAGAAAAAGGTACGGAAGGGGTATTTGAAAAACGATTAGTCGGCTTGACCTGGGGATTTGCCTCCTCCTTTTTTCTTTCGGCCGTTCTGAACTATGTGCTTGCCAAGATTGTGCTGAAGAGTGACCCTGGAACGGCTGCCTATACAGCCGAGTTGGGAAAAATGACGGGTCTCAGCCATGTGGTGGTGCTGATCCCGGTTATGATCGTTATGTTTTTCGTCATGAACAAACTGTTCAACACGCTGACCGAACTGACCGGTTGCAAGCTCGACGATCTTCTCGCAGCGCATCATCGCGAAAAAACGCCTAAGGCCGAGCCGAGCACCGACTAAATTTCCTACAAACTGAGCATCAGCTTACTCAGGACCAACTGTTCGCGCTGTTCCATCTGCTGGAGATTTTCCAGCAATTCCCGAACCTCGACTGACATCGCCTTTTTCGCCATACTTTCATAAAAGCGGCATAAATTTTCATCAAAGTAACGTGTGGCCTGAATCACATAATCCGTATCGATTTCTTCGGGAACCGGATAACTGGAAAAGGTCTGATCCGTTGTTGCGGTCAAGTATTTGAAAAATGTGTCCAGCGCATTGCCGGAAACACTTTCTTCAAACTCATACAACCGGGCCTCCAGCTGCCGCTCATGAGCCACCAGATCGGCTATCAGATTCAGGGTGATTTCATCTTCAGTATGATGCCGAAGGTCGGCGTAAAACCGAATGAGCCGGCGGTGGAATTCGCGGGCATGATCAAGAATATCTCTGGTTTGGTTAAATGACATTTCAACCACCTCCTTCTCTCGTATACTAAACCCGATCGTACTCCTGTCAACTGGTCTCATTCCCTATGTTTTGCCCATCGTTTTTCAGTCGTACCCGAAGCTCAGCCTCTTCGTGAAGTTCTTTCGGGCTTGTTTCACGTTCCGTAACAACCCAAACTGTGATGATGAAAATCGGATTCTCAACATTTGTGCTGGATGGAGGCCAGACCGGTATCGCGACCTACATCCGTGAGCTGCTGCGTTTTCTCCAGTTGGAGGATACCGAGAACGCCTATGACTTGCTGATGGCTGCGTGCGATGCAGACCTTATTTCTCTGACAAATCCGAATTTTAAAAAATCGGTAATCCCTACCATGCTGGGACGGCCCCTGCTCAATCTGGCCTGGCACAATACCGTTCTTCCAGGCCTTGGAAAAAAATATGATGTGGTTCATATCCCTACCGCACGGCGTATTCCGCTGATTAAAGGATCAAAAATTGTGGCCACGGTTCATGATTTGGCAGCGTTTTCGGTGGATGCTAAATACGATTCGGCGCGCATGCTGTTTAATCGGAAAGTCGTTCCGGCCATGATCCGTAATGCGGATCACATCATCACCGTGAGCGAATACACGAAACAGGATATCATCAAATTCACCGGCTATCCGGAAGAGCGTATTTCGGTGATATACTCGGGCATTAACCGCGACCTTTTTCAACCGGTTCCGAAAGACGAGGCGCGCGAACGGGTGCATGTTCTCCATGGATTGGAAAAACCGTTCTTCATTTATGTTTCGAGATTGGAACATCCGGGCAAAAACCATATCCGCCTGATTGAGGCCTTTGAGCGCTTTAAAATGGAAAACGACAGTGCCCATCAGCTGGTACTCGCAGGTGCAGACTGGAACGGCGCCGATGAAATCAAGGCCCGCGCCGCGGTCAGCCCGGTGAAGCAGGATATACTCTTCCCGGGGTTCGTCCCGATGAAGTCGCTTCCCCTGCTCTATTCCGCCTGCGACCTGATGGTCTTCCCCTCCCTTTTCGAGGGCTTCGGTTTTCCGATCATTGAAGCACTGGCCTGCGGAGCTCCCGTGATCTGTTCGAACACGTCATCTATGAAGGAAATTGCAGGCGAGCTGGTTCCGACGTTCGATCCCATGGATTCCGATGCCATTTTCCAAACATTGGAACGCGTGGCTTCCAAAGGTTGGAACCATGAAATGCGAATCCGGGGCATCGATTATGCTGATTCCTTTGATTGGCGAAAAACCGCAGGAAGCGTTTTGGAGGTTTACCGGTCACTCATCTGACCGTTCTGCACACTATGAAGCTGGGAACGAAAATCCTTATCTGGATAGTCATCGTTGCTGCAGTGGTGACTGCAGCGGCATTGCTGTATATGGAGATGCCGAAGGAAAAGCCGCGCCTTGAGCTGACGAGACAGGAGTTCCAATGGCTGGAAAAGCATGCGAATACAATCCGGTTTGCCCCGCTGCCGGATTCCCCGCCGATTGATTTTATTGATGAGTCCGGGCAGGATCGGGGCCTTACAGCCGACTATATTAGGCTGATTGAACGTAAACTTGGAATTCAGTTGGTTCAGGTGCAATGCAAAACCTGGAAAGAGATTCTCGAAAAGCTGCGAAACCATGAGGTGGATCTGGTCGGCTCGGTGCAGAACACAACCGAGCGCCGGGGGTTTTTAAACTTCACGGAACCTTACCTTAGCCTACCGAACGTCATTATTGCCCGCAAGGATTGGGGGGCGCAGTACAACTTAGACAACCTGAACGGGCTTTCGATCGCGATGGTGGATGGGTCTGCCACGTACGACTTCATCGCCAGTGAGCATCCCGAATATACCCTTATTCCCGTGGATGATGCCGCCACCGGCTTCCAGAAGGTTTCGCTTCTTGAAGTCGATGTAATGGTAGCCGATCAGGCCGTCGCCTCGTATTACATTCAGGAACTCGGCATCAATAATCTGCGCAAGGCGGGCGAAATCGATTATCCGTGGGATCTGTGCCTGGCCTCGCGGAAAGACTGGCCGCATCTGAATTCCATACTGAATAAGGTGCTGGCCAACATTTCGCCGGCTCAGCGAAAAACGATCAATCAAAAATGGATCACCCTGAGCGACACCGTCAGTATCCCGCGCGACCGCTACCTGAAGATTATCGGCGGCATTCTGATCATTACCCTGTTGGCGATCGGTTTCGTGATGTTCTGGAACCAGACACTGCGTAAAGAGGTGACCCGGCATACGACCGAACTTGGCCGCGTTCGGCAAAAGCATGCACAGACCACCCGCGCTCTGGGCGAGAGCGAAGAGCGCTTCCGGGTACTGGTTGAATCTTCAAACGATATGATCTGGGACATGGATCCGTATGGTGCATACCGCTATGTCAGTCCGCGCGCGGAAAACATTCTTGGCTATACCCCGGAAGAGCTGCTCGGCAAAAATTCCCTTTCTCTGATGATACAACCCGATTCCTCAAAAAATATGGAACGGCTGCGTTCCTGCACCGCAGACTCCAGAATCGATGTTGAAATCAATACCTTCATTCACAAAGACGGACACCGCGTTGTTCTCGAATCCAGCGGCATGGCCTATGCAAATAATAAAGGCGATCTGGACGGCTTCCGCGGAGTTTCGCGCGATATCACCGAACGGATTGCCAACGAGAATGCATTGCGCCGAAGCGAAGAACGGTTCCGTAACATGGTCGAAACCACGTCCGACTGGATCTGGGAAGTCGATACCGACGGCCTTTATCAATATGCCAGTCCGCAGGCTTCTGAACTGCTGGGCTATTCGGCCAATGAACTCCTGGGCCGAAACTTTACCGAGCTGATGCCCCCTGCCGAAGGCCTGAAAGCGCAGTCCCTATTTCAGAACGTTGTGGCCCAGGGCGCGCCGCTGCACTCGATGGTGAGTGCCAACCGGCACAAAGACGGACGCACGGTCATGCTGGAAACGAGCGCAGTGCCCTTCTACGACAAAGAATGGAACATTCTGGGCTATCGCGGAATCAGCCGGGACATCACCGACCGGGTCTCCGCTGAAAAACAGCTGGAATTCGAACGCAACCTCTTCCGCTCCTTCATGGAGCATGCTCCGCACCTGATTTACTTTAAAGATGCGCAAGGTCACTTCATTGAAGTGAATACCGCTAAAGCGGAAGAGCTTCACCTCGCTCCGGAAGATTTGATCGGCCGCTCCGATTTTGATTTTATGCCGCAGGATCAGGCGCAGCAGCGGGCCGATGACGAGGCCGAGGTGATGCGCTCCCGCAATCCGTTGCAGAAGGAAGAGTGGGCTTCAACACCCGAAGGCGATCGCTGGTATCTGACCACGAAAGTTCCCCGCTATGACGAAGAGGGCCATGTGATCGGCACCTTCGGCACATCCTGGAACATTACCTACAGGAAACAGGCGGAAGAAGAGTTGCGGCAATTGCGCGCGCTTCTGAGTAATACCATCGATTCGATGCCTTCCATCCTGATCGGGGTTGATGCCGAAGGCTGCATTATCCAATGGAATCGTCAGGCCGAACTAAAAACCGGGCTGTTACCGGTCGATGCAATCGGCTCTCCATTAAAAGATGTCTTCCCGGAACTGAACAAGGAGATGGTGAAGGTGGAACGCGCCATGCGCGAACGCAACGTGCAGATCGATGAGCGCATTCCAGTTCAGGATGGTGAGCGCATTCGCTATAATGACATCACCGTATATCCGCTGCTCGATGGAGAAACTGAAGGGGCCGTGATCCGGGTTGATGATGTGACCGACCGCGTCATGATCGAAGACAGTATTCGTAACATTGTGGAAGGCGTTGCGGCAGTCGGGCGTCGGTTCTTCAATTCAATGGTGGACCAGCTTGCCAAGACCCTGGATGCCGACTTCACGTATATCAGTGAATTTTTAGACGAATCGCACGAAATTATGCGCACTATCGCGGTATCGAACGGCGGGGAAACCGGCGAAAACTTTGAGTATGAGCTGAAGAATACGCCGAGCGAATCGGTGCTTAGAGATGATGGCTGTGTCTATTTTGAAAACGCCCTCGACTGCTTCCCGAATAATGAGCAGCTCAATGAAATGGAGATCGACAGCTATATCGGCATTCCGTTGGTAAACTCGGAAAACAAGGCCCTCGGTGTGATGGTTGCTCTCTATAAGAAACCGGTTGAACAGGTCGATTTTGCAACTTCGATCATGCAGGTGTTTGCCGGACGGACTGCCGCCGAACTGGAGCGTCTGCAGGCCACCAAAGAGCTGATATCCGCTCGTAATCTGATGGAAAATATTATCAATTCCACTCCGTCCACCATTGTGGCGGTCGATGCCGAACATCGGGTCATGCAATGGAACCAGGAAGCCGAAAAACTCTCTGGCATTCCCGCCGCACAAGCTCATGACCAACCGCTGGATCGCGTTTTTCCAGACCTTGGAAATGAGATGAACTCGATTTTGAAAACCATGAACTCGCAAAATGTGCAGCGGCATCAGCGTATTCATTGCACCATCGAAGAAGAGCTGCATATGGTGGATGTCACCATTTTCCCGATCACGTCTGAAGGCTCTGAAGGAGCAGTGATTCGATTGGACGATGTAACCGACCGCGTGCGCATTGAAGAAATGATGATTCAGTCTGAAAAAATGATGTCGGTCGGCGGACTTGCGGCGGGCATGGCGCATGAAATCAATAATCCGCTGGCAGGTATTCTGCAGAACCTGCAGGTCATGAAAAACCGGATAACGCACGAAACCGAGCGAAACATGTCTGCGGCAAAAGACGCGGGTACTTCACTGGAGGCCATTCAGGCTTATATGGAAGAACGCGGGCTCCTGAATATGATGGAGTCGATCTCCGAAGCCGGCCGCAGGGCCGCAAAAATTGTAGATAATATGCTCAGTTTCAGCCGAAAGGATGAAGCCCATTTTGCCCCGAACGATCTAACGGAAATTGTCGAGCGCAGTATCGAACTGGCTTCCAACGATTATAACCTGAAGAAACGGTTCGATTTTCGCCATATTCGAATTAATCGGGAAATTGAGGCCCTTGAACCGGTACCCTGCGAAGGCAGTCAGATTCAACAGGTCCTGATGAATCTGCTTTCCAACAGCGCGCAGGCTATGGCCGAACACGCGGACATCTTGACCGAACCGGAAATTACCATCCGGCTGAAGGCGGAGTCCGACATGGTTCTTATTGAGGTGCAGGATAATGGACCGGGCATGGATGCCGAAACACGTAAGCGCGTTTTTGAACCGTTTTTCACGACGAAGGATGTCGGGCACGGTACCGGCCTGGGCCTTTCGGTATCATATTTCATCATCACTGAAAACCATGGAGGAACTATGAGCGTTTCATCCTCCCCGGGCAAAGGAGCCCGATTCAGCATTCGGATTCCCTATGAACACCGGAAAGAACGCTGGGGCCTGCGCCTTTAACAGTTGTTAAAAAATTGGGGTTCAGCATAACCGTCGCTCGCGAAGATCAATACTGCTGGAATCCGCCCTGAATATAATTTCCATAGGTTGAATTCAGAAACTCCCGTATTCTTTACCTATTATTGGACTTGGGTTTCAGACCCCTTAAGCGATATAATTCACGCTTAAAATTAAGGATATATATGTCAGATTACACTTCAATTCGTGTTCTCGTCATTGACGATGAACCAGCCATTTGCTCCAGTCTTTCTGCCTTTCTTGAAGACTACGGATTCAGGGCTTCTACTGCGGAGAGCGCGGAGGAAGCGCTCGAACTGATGAAGAGCAATGTCTATGATGTCTGCATTGTGGATATGCGCCTACCCGGAATGAGTGGTGAAGATCTGATCGTGGCAGCAAATGAGCGCTACGAAAATCAACGCTATATCATCTATACCGGCTCCATTTCTTATAATCTTTCGGAACAACTGAAAGAACTGGGCATGCGCCCGGAACACGTTTTCCTGAAACCGGTTCGGGTGCTTTCCCTCCTCGTCAAATGCATCAAAGAACTGGCGGCAACGATTCCAAAACAATGAGTACCGCCTCACAGGTAAAAGTACTGATCATCGAAGACGAGCGACCGGTTCGTGAAAGCTTCCGGTACTTCCTTGAAGATCAGAATTACAAGGTTCTGGAAGCAGAAGAAGGCGAACGGGGTCTGGAGCTTTTTGCCCAACACCAGCCCGACATCGTGATCACCGATCTGCGCATGCCGAATCTCGGCGGACACAGTGTTTTGGAGGAACTTGCCAAACAGGCCCCCGATACCCCGCTGATTGTGGTCTCCGGAACCGGAAATATTTCCGACACCGTTGAAGCGCTGCATCTCGGGGCCTGGGACTATCTGCCGAAACCGATCTCCGACCTGACCATGCTTGAGCATGCCATCTCGAAATCGCTCGATCGCGCCCGCCTGCTGAAAGAAAACCGCGAATATCAGCATGATCTTGAAGAACAGGTGGCCCGCCGTACGCAGGAGCTCACCGACAAGATTGAAGAAGTGACCCGCTTCAACAAAATGGCGATGGGTCGGGAGCGCCGGATCATTGAGCTGAAGCGTCTGATCAACGAACTGCTGATCGAACTCGGCCGAAAACCGAAGTTTGCATCACCCGACCTCATTGAAAAAGATTCCAGTCTGATTGAGTAAGCATCCATGCAGCCTTCCGTTGCCATCATCATGCGAGCCAAAAACGAAATGCCGTATGTCGTGCAGGCGCTCGCAAAGCTCCGCGCGCAAACCTTCAGCGCCTTTGATCTTTTTTTCGTCGATTCCGGCTCCACCGACGGCACGTTCCAAGCCCTGGAAAAAGCCGGCGGTAACCTGGTCCGGATTCCGCCTGAAACCTATGTGCCGGGCAAGGTACTCAACGAAGCAATTGCACGGACCCATCACGAAATTACAGTCCTCCTGAACGCCGATGCCGTTCCGCAATCCGATGACTGGCTCGAACAGCTTATTTTTCCAATCCTTGGAAACGCTGCCGATGCCACATTCAGCAAGCAGATCGCCCGGCCCGATGCTAAGTTTATTGTAAAATACGACTACGAACGGGCATACCAGCCGAAAAAAATCGAGCCCGGATTCTTTTCCGCCGTCGCCTGCGCTTTCAAACGCTCGCTCTGGGAAAAACAGAACTTCCCGAACGAAGGCTATGCCGAAGATGTCGCCTGGGCCAAAACCTGCATCGCCAACGGTGCGCGCTTCCAACTGCTGGAAAAATCCGTGGTTGAACATTCGCATAACTATTCGCTGAAAGCCCTGTTCCAGAAACGCTATCGCCAGGCCCTCACCTTCAGCGAAGTTCCAAACATTGGAAAACAAACGGCCAAATGTCTGCGGGAAATCTTCCGCGATTTTTTGCACGCCTGCGCAAAATTCAAACTCCACACTATCCCCTACAACATCGCCTATCGTATCACGATTTACCGGGCATTTTATCACGGGTTGAAAAAACGATGAGTAAATACACGGTTAGAGGTTCAGAAGAACTGGATGCCCGAATCGATGCCGATCTCGAGATCATCCGTCAAGCGGTATCACCGCATTCCGAAGCCGGTATTCTGCTAGGCGGCTACGGCCGCGGCGAAGGCACCCCCTTCATTCTGGCCGACGGCTCACAGACCCCATTTAATGACTATGACCTCGTCATTATTGTGAAAACGATCAGTATTCAAATTCGTCTGCTTTTCCAACGATTGGAAAAAGAACTGACTGAGCAGCTTGGCATTCCCGTCGACCTTTGTCCGTATGCCCGGCATGCGCTCTGGTCCCGCGAATTTTCCTTGCTCAATTATGAAATGAAACACGGGCATATGGTAATTTGGGGCGAAGACAATGTGCTTGTCACGATGCCGAATTATGATACGGCAACTATTCCCGTTTCAGAAGGCTCCCGTCTGTTAATGAACCGCGGCAAACTGCTGCTCGATATCAAGCGGCGCCTGGCCTCTGCCAAACCGCTCAACGATGATGAGCGGATCTGTTTCATTAAATTCATCAACAAAGTACTGCTCGCCTTTGGCGATGCTGCCCTGATTGCAGCTGGGAAATACAACCTATTATACGCGATAAAAAAACAGCGCATTGCCGAGATCGGCCAGATGCCCGATCGCGACTTCATCATTGCCGGCTATCTCAGCGCTATTGAAATCAAAGAATGGGGCGATTATCAGCAACTGGCCGACTACGATCTGGACCGCCAGCTTCAGCAGACACTGGATGTGTTTATCCGTTTTCTTCCCTGGTACCGCACCCAATATGCCATTCGCGAATGTTCGATCCTCAAGGCCATCGCACTGAATTTGAAATGGAACAAATGTTTAAGCATACGGCATCCACGCGAAGAGCTCTACGACGCGCTCGCTGATCTGCTGCAGGATCAGTCCAGCATGTCGCATGAACATTTTTACGCACTGCAGAAAAGGTTTTCCTGATGAAAAAAAAGAAGCTCAGCCTTTTCCTCTTCATCGATGCCTTTGGTTGGGAGGTTAAACAGCGGAATCCGGATTTTCTGAAGGATCTGACTCACGACAGCAAACCGCTCGAAACTATTCTAGGCTATTCCTCTGCCTGCGACCCCTCCATTATTTCCGGCCTGCCCCCATCTGAACACAAGCTCTGGTCCTCCTATTATTACGACCCAGATCATTCCCCGTTCAAATGGACGAAACCACTCAACATACTGCCCGATTTTATATTTCGCCGCGGCCGCGTTCGAAACCAACTCAGTAAATGGGTCAAAAAGAAATGCGGGTTTACCGGCTATTTCCAACTCTACGCCGTGCCCTTTAAAGAACTCCCGCTCTTTAACTATGCCGAACAAAAACGAATCTGGGAACCGGGCGGACTTCCAAAGGGCAAATCCATATTTGACCTGCTGACAGAAAGAGATATCCCCTATTATGCCCACGACAGCGCGTATCCCGATGAGGTCCGCATCGACCGCCTAAAGAAACGCATCGAACAGCAGTCCATCGATTTTGCCTACTGCTCCCTCGGCAAACTCGATGGACTCATGCACGCCAAAGGCAATACCCATCCGGACATTGAAACCCTGATGCAGTGGTACGATGAGCAACTGCGCGATTTGCTCAAAACAGCTGAAGAAAATTTTGATGAGGTTGCCTGGTATCTCTTCACCGACCACGGCATGCACAACGTCACCAGTTCCTACGATCTCATTTCCGATATCCAAACCTTGGAACTGAAATGGAACGTGGACTACGCCGCGTTCTACGACTCCACCATGGCCCGCTTCTGGTTCAAAAACAAAACCGCCCGAACAAAGATCTTCCAATGTTTGGAAAATCATCCTAAAGGCCGGGTGCTCTCCGATGAAGAACTGAAACAATACGGTGTATTTTTTGAAGACGGACAATACGGCGAGCTGATCTTCCTCATGAATTCCGGCATTCAGATTGTCCCGAGTTTTATGGGCATCAAAGCCTGCGCCGGCATGCACGGATACAATCCCGCAGATCCGGATTCCAAAGCGTCCATTTCATCCAACAAACCAATTCCGGAATCAATCACCAAAATTCAGCACATCCACCAGCTCATGTGCAATGAGTTAGACATCCCATAAAATGGAACCACGCTGAAAATACTTACGATGAATCAGACTTTACGACCAGCCTTTTATGTGATAGAAGCATTAGATATTTGTAGAGAAATTGAAATGATAAGAAAACTCCTAAAGAAGAAGCCAGCTGTGAAGATGAATCCGACCATAGACCTCGGATTCCTGGATCAGCAATTGGATAACATCAGGGTACGATTGCTCGAAATCCGTGGATTCCGCAAAAAGAAAGTTGCGAAATCTCCCACGTTGCACTTCATGAAGAAAATTGATCTCGAGGAAGCCTGGCCCAGCTGCCGCGATACCACGCACCAAATGTTTGCCTTGCTTTGCTCTGTGGCCCAATGCTTTCAGGTGGAATTTGAAGCAATGCCTCCCACAACATCTTTCGGCAGCGCCCTTGATCAATCCGTTAATCTGATTGACCGAATCATGCTCCACCTCGAAACAAGCGAAACTGCTGCGCTTTCAGAAAACGAGCTGCAAACCATCGACTCCAATATCCTCAAAGCCCAACACGCTGCAAACACACTGCAAAAGCATGTGATGGTGGAATTTGTGTTTATGCGTAACCCTGTGGTCTAGTCCGCAGAAATTCAGCCATTAAAGCTTCTTCAGAAGATCCTGAAGCATGGCCTCGGATTCAAGCTGGGTGTTGCTTGTTACCTGAATCGCCAGCACTTTCCGAAGAGCCTGCTCAAGTGATTCCAGCGTAGAATCCCTGATCAGATCAGGATTATTGTACAAGTCGTCCAGCAGTTTCTTCAACGCTCGTCCGAGGCTCCCCTCCGGCGAGAGTTCATCCAGTTCCATAGCAGTACAAATTTTTTCCCGCACAATTCCATAGAGATGTCGCAGACATACCCGACGCGTTTCCGTTCGGGGATCGGCCTTGAGACGCTGGAGCCAGGAAATCAGCTGTTCTTCCCCCAAATCCGCTTTATCACCAATTGCATCCTCCAAAGACGGTACAGTCTCGGGGGCCGGATGAGCTTGCTTCAGACTTTCGAGCAACTCCTTAATTTCCGCCACCAGCACGCGGGGCTTGCACTTCATTTTTGAAAATACCTTATAAACGCCCAGGTCACCGACCTCGGATATCAGCGACTGTAAATATCCAGTAGCAAAAATAATTACCGGAAGCTGCTGGAAACGTGCATCGTTGCGAATGGATCGTAACAGATCGACTCCATGCATTCCGGGCATGTGCAGATCCAACACAACCACGTCCGGTAGAAAAGCAGGAAGTCTGGTGAGCGCGTCTGTCCCGGAATTTACCACATCGACCTCCAGCCCCTCCCTTTGCAAAAGGTTTGTATAGAGCGAGGTCAGAAAAACATCGTCGTCAATCAAAAGTACTTTTTTCATGATTCGCTGCCCGCCAAAAAAGTGCGCATGCCAACGCGGCCCTCTTCGAATAACCCTTTCAAATGCCCAATCCGTTGCTCAATGTCATTGGGCATACCTTGAAGACAGCGCAGCTCCACCGACCGTAGTTCTGTTGAAAAACCGACAAACCCACAAGCCGCAGCGGAACCCACCAGCTTATGTGCAATGGATGCAACTTGTGCAGCATCCCCCTTGCAGGCATCGGCCAGTGCATCCATTTCCTCAAGAACCTGTTCTGAGAACAAATTCAGCAAATCTTCTGCAAATTCCAAATCGTCATCAGCAGATTCCAGTAGTGTTTTTACATCAATCATCATAAATTCTCGAAACAACTAAAGCAGGTTGGGTGCCAAACAACGAATTCATCACCATTCAATTCTTATTTAGAATCCGTCGGATTTAAGACCCCTCGGGAGCGCTAAATGATTGAAAAAGCAAACCCCTTAGAAAAATAAAAGCGTACCACCCTGAGAATATCTCTGAATAAAAACGAGGGATTCCTAAGCTGAATGATTCTTAAGTTTGCCGAACAATATGACGAAATTTATATTGATCCGTTCACTCCCTTTGCTGTTAATCTGCATCAGAGAAGTACATTCAAACTGTCCTGAAAAAGAAACGAAGGGCACATCGCTCGACCCAACCTTTGATGAAGAAAGATCCCGATGAAAGAACTGACACCCGATCCTAAAGAGTTCATGGAACTCGCTGAAGCCCGCATGCCGTTCGGAAAACACCAAGGCTGGCTGCTGATCGATCTGCCGGAACCTTATGTGGTCTGGTTCAAGCAGAAGGGGTTCCCAAACGGGAAACTAGGCAAACAACTCGAAACGATTTATGTCATTAAAGCGAACGGCCTCGAACATCTTTTCGACCGCCTGCGCTAAAGAGTCCTAAATCGTAATCTGCTGCTCTTTCCCCTCAAAGGAATAGGTCAGTTCAGCCGCGTATGTTTTCAGGTCGATATGAATTTCCGCCCAGTGCCCCTCGTGCTCTCTACGCATGATGAGTTCACTTTCCGGACTTTCCGGCATTTCCAGCTCGCCGTCAAACGCGGGGTGGTTACTGCGGAATTCCATGAGCTTCATTAAACGCTGCACGACCGGACGCTTCATTTCAGCATCAATTTCCTCGATGGCATAACTGTGGCGGTTAATGTCGCGCCCGTTACGGGTTTGCTCAACCAGCTCCGTATCGTTTTCGCCAGCGAGCCAGCCGACATAATAGACCTGCGGAATGCCCGGTGCAAAAAACTGGATGGCTCTCGCGGCGATGTAGGCATCGTCGTTGCAATTCAATGCGGAATAGTAGGTGCAGTTGATCTGGTAGACATCGAGATTCTGGTACTCGGGGCCGGAGTAGATTTTTTTGGCATTGGACCCTTTCTCATAGAGCTTTTCAACGGTGGCGTCGATTTCCTCCTGATCCATCAAACCGATCACATCCACAATGCCGATACCATCGTGCGTATCGAGCGTGGTGACCTGTTTGCGCGGACAATCCTTAAGCCAGTCAACGATGCGTTTTTGGGAGTGACTGTACAACGTATGCAAAACCAACATCGGCAAGGCAAAGTCGTAGCACCAATAATTGTGAGCAGCGAGCTTCTGCTGATAGGAGCTATGCTCATGCACTTCCGGCAGGACATCGGTACCAAACGGCTCCACGCAATCCTTCAGCCAGGCGAGCAGCTCCCACACCTGCGGTTCGAGAAAGAAACATTCGGTTCCGATTTCCACGGTGGTGTACGCAAAGGCATCGAGCCGGATCATTTTTGCCGAGGTGCGGGCAAGCCGAATCAGCGTGTTGCGCATATAGGCGCGGGTGAGCTGCGAGCTCCAGTCGAGGTCGATCTGTTCATAATCAAACGTGCACCAGACTCGTTCATTACTGCCGTCAGGACGCTGAATTTCCAGATAAGGCGGGCGCGGTTTGCGCGAATAGACCTTGGCCAGATCCTCCTCGGAAATACCGTCAGGACCGAATTTACTGAAACTTAAAAACAGATCGGCATATTCCGAGTTTTCACCGTTTTCCAGATAGTCCTGAAAATATTCCGACTGCCGGGAAACATGGTTTACCATGAAATCGATCATCAGATCAAAATCCTGCCCGATTTTTTCCAGATCATCCCAGTTTCCAAACATTGGATCCACTTCATCATGCGTGATGGGGGCAAATCCGCGGTCGGCCGACGAAGGATAAAACGGCAGGATATGCACCCCGCCAATGGCCTTGTTCAGATATTTCCGCAGTGTGTAGTGCAGGGTAAGCAGATTGCCGCCGAGGCTGTCGGGATAGGTAATCAGCTGGACTTTGTTTTGCATGGTCATAGATAAAATCTTCCTGTGTTTATTTTTTCCATTTATAGCGCTGCATGCCTTGAAGAATTCCGCCGGCGCTCTCGGCCTCGGCAAAATAAACCTTGCGGCTGCGGCGCATCGATTCCAGCTCGGAACTGTAGTTCCCCACCACAATCCCGGCCGTATCACCGCGCAGCATTTCCGCATCGTTCCCGGAATCGCCCGCCACCATGATATTGGCGAGCGGTATATTCCATTTATAGCTCAGATAGCGGATCGCCTTTCCTTTGGAGGCTCGATGCGGAAGGATATCGAGGAACTCCTCATGCGAATAGATCAGCGTATATTTACATCGGTTCTTTTTCAGCAGATCATGAATGACCGTCAGCCGATCCTTGGCCGGGGCCATGTTGTAACTGATCTTATGCTTCCGCTGGGTATCCGCTTCCTGATATTCCAGAAAATCGAGTTCGTCGAGCAGCGCACGGATCTTCGCACGGTTCCAATGGTAGGAAAGGTGGGCATCCCATCCTTGATCCATGTAGTGGTCGGTACCATAATAGATTTCCGAACCCACCGAGGTTATCATGATGTCCGGAACCGGAACCCCATGCTTTTCGAGCACTTCGGTTGCTGAATCTATGGTTCGGCCCGTTGCAATTCCGAACCCGATTTTACTCCGATTTTTCTGCAGAAAATCAACAAGTTCTTCCAGCTTCGAATTGTCGTCACCAATCAGCGTGTTATCAATATCTGTGATGAAGAACTGATTCAACCGCGCCAGCCGCCGCCCAATGGCCGCCGGTGGTTTTGCGGCATCTTTGGCTTCTGTATCATGGGTCTTAACAACCTGATCAAGTTCCTCCATATACGTTCTGGCATGGGTTTCCCACGTGTAGTGTTTACGCACATTCAGAATCCCGTTTTTGGAGTATGTTTCCCAAACATCCGGATCAGAAACGATGCTTTTGATTGCCGTTGCAATGGCCTTGGAATCGGTAGGATTCACCAGTTTACCGTTTTCACAATTGGCCAGAATATCCCGCGGCCCACCGTCATCGGTAGCCACAAGCGGAAGCCCGGCTGCGGCGGCTTCCAGCAGGGTCAGACCAAAGGGTTCGGTGAGCGCGGCATTCACAAAAACCCCCTTGCTGGCGGCCGCAATCCGGTAAAGCTCGGGGACCTCCAGCTGGAAATCATGTTTTTTCGGAATCGCCATTTTTCCGTAAAGGTCATACTTGTCCATCAGCAAAAGCATTTCCGTCAGCACGCCCTGCTCGTTTTCCTCCATATCCGTGATGTCTTTTCGGATGCCGGCAAAAATGGCGAGGTTCGCCATCGCCTGTAATTCACGGTCGGTGCCGAACGCTTCGATCAGCCCCGAAATATTCTTTCGTTTGTCCGGACGGCAAAGCGCCAGCACAATCGGTTTGTCCTTCGACTTAAAAAATCGCTCGAGCTCCCGATGGATGGAGGCGTGCGTGTGCAGCGTTTCTTCATCGGGCTCCTTATCGGCAAGCATGTCGTGGTAGTAGGGATAAAATTTTTCCAGGTCAAGACCCGGCGGAATTACACGATACCTGGTTTTTTCCTGATTGTCGTACTGGCCATACTGCTCATCCACTTCCTGCCGTGTGCTTGTCACCACCATATCGGCCGACTCAAGCACATCCTCTTCCGCCTCAATACGCTGATTGATCATATATTTTTTAATGACCTTATCTTCGCTCATGCCATCGGCCAGCAGCTTTTGCTTTTTCGGCCGACCCAGGGAATGGCCGGTAAAAACAAACGGAACTCCAAACAGACTGCTCAGCTGCATGGCCACATATCCGGCATCTGCATAATGGCCGTGAATCACATCCGGCAGGCAGCCCTCTTTCTTGATAAACTGTACCGATTTATCAATAAATTCATCCAGATGCCGCCACAGCATTTCTTTGCGCATATATTTTCCGCCGCCACAGGGTATCCGCACAATCCGGAATTTTTCGTTAATCACCTCAATTGCAACCCCGTAATCCTCCGACACCGTTTTATCGTTAATCCGTCGGGTGAACAAATCGACGCGATTCACCTCCGGTTGCTTCGCCAGCTCAAGCCCCTCTTCCAGAACATATTTAATCTGCCCCCCGGTATCGGCATCACGACCCATTTCAAGGTTGTCACCGCGAATCAGCCCGTGCAGGCTGAACATTTGAATATAGCGTTTCTCTTTTTTCATTTTCCACATCCCCTTTTCATTTAATGTCGTTGTAGATCGAATCTTCGGCTGGAACGGCGCCATGAACCATGCACATGCGGCCAGCCAGCCGATTTGCCCGCTCTAATAATTCATTTGGTGCAATTCCGTGAATGATTCCGTGCACCAAAACCGCCGTAAACGAATCCCCGGCTCCCACCGTATCGGCGATTTCATCCGGATTCAGCGGCGTCGCCGGAACCTCATATTTGTTATCAGCAACATAGAGCACACTGCCCGCTTCACCCAACGTCAATGCCACGGTTTGAATGTTGAAATGCTGCATGAGGTGATGCACCAGCGCATCGCCCTTCAACGGAGAGCCGAGCAGGCGACTGGTATGCTCCAGCTCCTCGTCGTTGACTTTCAGCACGTCGGTTTTTTCCAGAGATTGGAAAACCACGTCTGCCTGATCGCAGTCCGGCCGCAGGTTCATATCGTAGAGCCGAAGCACATGAGGAGGAAGTCTGGATAAAAATGCCTGAAGCTGACGGAAACCAAACTCCGTGCGCTGGATCAAAGAACCGAAGCACACCATGGGGCACGAGGCCAAATCCATTTCCAGAGATTGGAAATCAATGTAATCATACGCCACATTATCAATCATCGTGTAGGAAGGGATCCCGTGTCCGGAAACCTTAACCTGCACACGCCCCGTTTCATGTTCCGGATCGCGCTGCACCAACCCCGTGCGAAGACCCAGCTGCCGCATGGTGGCCAACAGATGATCGCCGGTTTCATCGCACCCCACCCGCGAAAGCAGGAACGATTCCGTTCCAAGCCGAGCAAGATGCTGAGCCACATTGAAGGGCGCGCCGCCCGGGCGGCGGCCTTCCGGCAACTCATCAATCAGAATTTCTCCAATGACCAGAATCATGGGTATGAGATCTTTCCATCTCCACCTGCCGGCCCGTTCCTGCAACCGACACGCTCTATGCGATAACCTCCAAAAAAACTACTCGTAGACAGCTCACATTAAACCGTCCGGGTTCGTTATATATTTTTACGAATTATCCCGTTGTTTTGCCAAATCAGATCCCCATTAAACCTGAATGCTTCGATATCTAAAGCTATATTTAAAGAATATTAGAAACAGTCATAAATAAAAATACGCACATACCACCAATTCGGCAACCTATGCAGATCCAATGACTGGAAAAATAACATTATCAAGACACATACAACAGGCACCTATTTCTCGTCGTTGTTCTCGATGACGGTCAGGTTCGGGATTTCCCACGGGCGCACGAGCTCCTCATTTTCAAAATCGAGTTTAGCAGGAAGGCCGAGGACGATAGGATCGCCACCGGCGATGCGAATATCTTCGAGTACAAACTGATAGTTCGCCTTGAGATCGACAATGCCGACACGGTTGGTCCAAAAAGGATTTTTGTAGATCGCCAGCACCTTTTCGGTGTAGGCGCTCCAGATGCGAGCAGCATTGACGAGATGGGCGATGGCCCGCTTCTGGTCTTCGGGATTCTTCTTCTCGCGATAAAGCGCGAGGTAAGTCGCACCGCGAATCTTTTCAGCATAGTAGCGGCCCATCTTGGCAACAATCTCGAGGTCAGCAAAAATAGGAGCCAAATCGCTGTCCAGTTTAACACTCCAGGCAGACGCGGGCCATGCGGCAACATCCGCATAGAGATCGATCTGTTTCGCGGTCTGTAGCGGGGAGATACGGTCCATGTTTTTCCCGTTCACAAAATCGGGAATAGATTGAAAGTCGGTACCCTTATGCGGTGCGAGCGTGATGAAACGGTTGACGTCGTGGAATCCGCTTTCGTTGTGCGTGAAGCGGCGACGTCCCTGACAGGATTCAATATACCACTGAAAATCGAGCGGTCCCCAGTGGAAGCCGGTGACTGTCGGATAGATCATCGAAGCCTGCTGCCACACTTCAAACAAGATGGCCGCAGAGTCCAGCGACAGTTCGTACCGGTCCGCGAGCCAGGCGGTAATCCGCTCGTTGGAGAGTGTCGGATCGTACGCCATCCGCCCCCAGAGCATCCATTGGTATTCGTGCTTCTTCAGCTCCAGCTCGCGCGGTTTCGCAGCGTCGCGTTGCAAAAACTCCCTCCCCCAGATCCATTGGTCGGAGCCGAAGTAATACCCCTGTGACACATCTGCGGGGATGTTGGAGACAAACTCGCGGACGAAGTCGGGTGCGCCCCAGCGGAATTGATAGGTGTCGTCGTTGCGCAAGGTCCAGATGGTTTTTACGCCCCGCGGCGCGAGGTCCTTCACGAACGCCTGATGATAGACTTGATTCACGCTACTGTAGACGTGCGCCTTGGCGTATTTAAAGCTGAAGATAAAGTCGATGTCGGGATTGTCCACCAGCGGCTTGAACTGTTTCAGCACCGCCGATGCATCCGCCATATGCTGCCGATGGATGAAACGGATCTTGCGGCCGGGCAGGGCCTTGACCGCATCGAGCACGCCCTGCCCGTAGGTCTCGAAGGCCCACTGTTCCTTTTCGGCGAACGGCACCTTATGCATATTCTCGCCGGTAGTCAGACCAATGCCCGCGAGGTCGGGATAGGTGAGGAACATCTGTTTCACGCTCTTACGAAAATAATCGCGCGTCGTCGCGTTGTCTACTTTGTCGGTGATGCCGTACTGGCCAAACGTTCCATCGGTAAAAATGTTCCAGGTGACGAAATAGAAATCAACGTTGCGCGATTTTCCATAGGCCATCACTTCGCGCCAAAACTCAACTTTTTCATCGATCGTCAGCTTTTTAACTACCTCCGCGTCCTCGAGGATTACCGGGCTTACAATCCCGATAGCGCCTTCATGATAATGCTCGCTCTGGCGAATCGTCCGCGACCGTAGCACATCGTCGAGCGCGACGTCCTCATAACCCGGCACCTCGACCAATGACGGGAACGGATGCAGGCTCCACATGGAGATAAAGTTGTAGCGATGGGTCGCGAGCATATCGATCTGCTCTTTCCAAAAGTCCATGCTCCACATTTCAGGAATGTTGAACTGCGCGGTATCGCTCGCATCGGTGTAGCTCGGTGTACGGACATCCAGCGGTGCATTCAACTTAATCCCGCGCATCGCCATGTGCGGATTGTGGACGCCAGGCTTCACCGCGTCCAAACCCACCGTCCGCGCCAGCTCGGCCACCTCGAGCCCGCCATACATCAGCCCCGCGGAATCGGTCGCAGTTACGACGACCGCATCCCCCTTCCGCGCGATACGAAATCCCTCGGGCTGCAACGCAGGATCTTCTGTAATCGTAAGCTCAACCGCGTCCTCCACATTCGCGGCCGCAAGTGCATTCTGCGCGAACTCAACCTGAGGAGAACCCTCGGCAGCACGACATACCGATCCGGCCAGCAATAAAATGATAATCACCCCTGCAATCCAATGCGTCCTTCTCATATCACACGCTCCCATCCACTTGATTTTGAAAATGTTTTAGACGCTTTGTAAAGTTGCGTCAAACCGGGAAGCATGCGGCGCGCATTAAACCTGGAAATCCATTTAACCAAAGGAGTGATCCGCTTCGTTATCTCAAGCCCATTAGGCCCTTGATTGGCGGTTTGCCAATGATTTCATGGCCCGCAGCAGCCGGCTCGCTTTCTGAAGCAGCGCAATATTCATCCGGGACAACCATCGGTCATTCACCACCCTGATGTCATACAAATCATAACGCCCGGAAGAGTAATCCTTCTTCTGACGGTTGATATCGGTACCCCAGTTGCTTTCTATCCGCTCCGTGCCGTACCGATCTTTCTCATAACGGTATACTTCATGACTCAAAATTCGCATTGGAGCATATTTCCGGTACCTCGAATCAAACGCCATCAGAAAACCCAGCGTCACCCGCGCCGCATGCATCATAACCCGAATAGCGACAATCTCACCTCCAACGCGTAGCGAATAGAAATGCATATGCCCGCTCTGGTTCCAAAACGTAAACAGGTCCTCGAGGCATTCTCGCTCAAACTCATCTTCAAAAACGGCGCCGCCCGTTTGCAGCTCCGTTTGCCGCGCGGAGTGAAGACGCTCAACAGCCGCCAGGTCGCTCGGCTCCATGAGTTCCTTGGCCACAAACTCAACGGAACCGAAATCCTCCTCAAGTCTTCTGCGCCGACGGCGTAGGTTGCCCACCTGCTTACTGCCTAGATGAGCATTAAGATCATTTCGTGTTTCATAATAGAAATATTGTTCCGGGCACTTCTGAACCGATCCTTGCGGGAAATACGCTGCAAACCGACGGATATTTTCATCCTCCATCTTTGTCCACTTAAACTCAATAAGGTCCCAGCGCCGAGCCAAGTCCCGCCCAAGAAACGCTACGGCAGCATCGATCGCCTCTGGCTGATCGCCTGCGGCCAGGATCTTTTGGTAGGAATTGCAGGCATAAACATCCACCTCGCCATAAAAACGAATGATCCTCTTCAACCCGCAAAATCGATGGCTCAGCTGAAACGGCAGCACCGCAACAAGATCATCGCCGTTCCGTATAATAATGAAAAACAGGTATGCTCCCATTAGATGGAAAGCTTCGAGCGACATACGAATGTGGTCGATAGAATAGTAGAAACTCTCAATGCCGCCCGTTTTTTCCAGTAACGCACTGTATGAAGGCTCCAGCGAAACAAGCTCATCAAAATCCGTTATCAGCTCTATCTTCATGAACTGCATATTACGGCTGCCGCATGATACAGTCGAGCATGCCGGTCAGCTAATGCATTCTGAAACGCCAAAAAACAAGTTTATGGGTTTCAACAGGACTTTTTCGGTATTATAGTTGGGTTTGCAATTTAACTAAGGAGCAATCATGGATTCACTGGAAGGAAAGAAAGCACCGGCATTCACGCTCGAAGGAAGCGACGGCAAAAAGCATTCGATCAAAGATTACCTCGGCAAAAAGGTCGTGATCTATTTTTACCCGCGCGATAACACGCCGGGCTGCACCAAAGAATCGTGTGGCTTCCGCGATTTGAATGAACAGATCAACGACCTGAATACGATCGTGCTGGGAGTCAGCAAAGACAGCCTCGCCTCACACGACAAATTCATCGGCCTGTTTAATCTGCCTTTCACCCTGCTTTCCGACCCGGATACCAAGATGATGGAAAAATACCACGCCTGGGGCGAAAAGGTACTCTACGGAAAAACCTCAATTGGCTGCATCCGCTCCACTGTGATCGTCGATGAAAAAGGCACAATCGTGAAGCACTGGCGCAAGGTTGCGAAAGCGGAAGCTCATCCCGCCAAAGTCCTGGAAGTTTTGCAGAGCCTATAAACTCTGGTTTAATTCCCCGCAGAGACGCAGAGACGCAGAGTTCGCGGAGATTTTATTGATTAATTTCTCTGCGCTCTCAGCGCCTCTTCGAGGTTTTTTTAGAACCACCAGATGGCGCGCTTGCGCGGATTACCGAACGAAGCAAAATCATCGCCCGATTCGCGCAGTACTTCATCAAACTCCGATTCAGTGAAGTCGTAGCCTTCTTCATTTGCCGTGGCCACGAAGGCCGATTTCGGCTCCAGCGTATCGTATTTCAGTCTCATTTCGCGGCTTGCTCCGCCATCAATCAAAAGTCGCTCTGCTTCTTTTTTCGCCATGGTATTTCTCCTTGTATAATTAGTCTAACTTCCCCTTGAAAAGGATGTTCCTCTAATAACACAAGGTGTGCCAGTTCAGGCCGATGTCAAAGCTTATTGAATTGCAACGACTTCCAATGATTGGAAGAAAAAGATCTGCTTCCAGAGATTGGAAATAATTGTCGAATCGGGAAAATATGCCCGCATATAACTTCTGCAATATCCTGGAACAGTTTAGATTGCAAAAACGCTGACAAATATTTCCATCGACTGAAAGTTCCTAACAAAAAAAGTATGCTATTTCAGAAGTGCTTCCCAGACGTCTTCTTTAAAGCCCACAGTTCCTTTGTCTTTATCAATCAGGAATGGCCGCTTGATCAGGTTTCCGTTGGAGGCCAACAGTTCAAAGGCTTCTTCCTCGTTCATTGAAGGCAGTTTATCTTTCATGCCAAGCGCGCGGTAATCCATTCCGGATGTATTGAATAACTTCTTCAGGTCTCCGACATAACCAAACATCTCCCGGATTTCATCCAGACTCGGCGGTGTTTCGCGAATCGGGATTTCTTCAAAAGCGAGGTTTTGTTCTTTCAACCATTTGGTTGCTTTCCGACAGGTGCTGCACTTGCTGTAGGTATATATTTTCATAATGAGTATATGAAGCGATGTTCCGAGGTTGATATCAATGGCATTCAAAAAACGCCCCTCCGTTTCCAGAGAGGCGTTTTGCAGTTCCAAGGATTGGAAACTTAGAGCGACTTCATGTTGCCCATCGCGGCGCGGAGCTCTTCGCCGATGATTTCCACTTCGTGGTAGCGGATCTCAGCGTTAACAGCGACGAGCGCTTTGTTATCGACCGTGTTATCGGTCGACGCGAGGCCTTTTCCGATTACGTCGGTATCGATGCCCTTCATGAAATCAGCCAGCAGCGGAACGCATGCGTGGGAGAACAGATAGCAGCCGTATTCGGCCGTATCGGAAATCACCCGGTTCATTTCGAACAGCTTCTTGCGCGCAATGGTGTTTGCGATGAGCGGCGTTTCGTGCAGGGATTCGTAGTAGGCGGACTCCGGCTTAATGCCGACTTCAACCATCGCTTCGAAGGCCAGTTCAACACCGGCTTTCACCATGGCCACCATCAGAATCGCGTTGTCGTAGTATTCCTGCTCGGAGATTTCAACGTCGCCGGCCGGCGTCTTTTCAAACGCGGTTTCAGCTGTTTCAGCACGCCAGGTCAGCAGTTTGACGTCGTCGTTGGCCCAGTCTTCCATCATCAGACGGGAAAATTCGCCGGTGATGATATCGTCCATGTGTTTTTCGAACAGCGGACGCATGATCAGTTTCAGATCGTCGGCCAGATCGAACGCTTTCAGCTTCGCCGGGTTGGAAAGACGATCCATCATGTTGGTGATGCCGCCCTGTTTCAGTCCTTCGGTAATGGTTTCCCAACCGAACTGAATCAGCTTGGAGGCATAACCTGCGTCGATACCCTTTTCAACCATCTTGTCGAAGCAGAGGAGTGCGCCCGCCTGAAGGAGGCCACAGAGAATGGTCTGCTCGCCCATGAGGTCGGATTTAACTTCAGCAACGAAATTGGATTCCAGAATACCGGCGTGATGTCCGCCCTGTGCAACGGCCAGCGCTTTCGCCAGCTCAATGCCGTCGCCGTTCGGATCGTTGGCAACGTGACAGGCGATGAGGGTCGGAACACCGAAGCCACGCTTATATTCTTCGCGTACTTCAGAACCCGGAGATTTCGGAGCAACCATGATGACCGTCAGGTCTTTACGAATGATGGTGCCTTCTTCAACAATGTTGAATCCGTGCGCATAGCAGAAAGTTGCGCCTTCTTTCATCAGCGGAACCACCGTTTCAACCACGTTGGTGTGCTGCTTATCAGGTGCAAGGTTCATTACGATGTCGGCGGTCGGGAGCATTTCTTCGTAGGTGCCCACGTCGAATCCGTTATCGGAAGCGTTCAGGAAAGACTGACGTTTTTCTTCGATCGCTGCTGCACGCAGGGTGTAGGAAACGTCGAGGCCGCTGTCACGCATGTTCAGACCCTGATTGAGTCCCTGTGCACCGCAACCGACAATGACGATTTTTTTGCCTTTAGCGGCTTCGATGCCGTTGGCGAATTCGGAAGCATCCATGAAACGGCAGGTGCCGATTTCTTCAAGTTTCTGCTTCATGCTGAGTGAATTGAAATAATTTTGACCCATTTGATGATCTCCTTAGTTAATTTGAAAACGCGCGGAACCTACTGGAAATGGAATATTGCGTAAATTGAATTATTTGGAATATAGTGTTGTGAATATTGAAACACAAGGAGCGTGAGCCGTGACGAATGATGCGTGACTTTTCCAGACATTGGAAATCATGCCTCACGGCTCAAGTGTCAGACCCATGAATATCCAGGCATTGGAAACATTTATTCAAACGGCAGAGCTGCTACATTTCGGGCGGGCGAGCCGGGCGTGTAATTTGAGCCCTTCTGCGCTGACGCGTACGATCCAACGATTGGAAGAGGAGGTTGGCCAGGCTCTTTTTTTGCGCGACAACCGCAGTGTTGCTCTGACGGAAGCAGGAAACCGACTGCTGCATTATGCGCGCAACTCTGTGCAGGAATGGAATGAATTCCAGCAGGAGCTCTCAGCAGAAAAGTCGGTGTCCGGTTCTATTTCACTTTATGCCTCTATCACAGCCGTATACAGCCTGCTGCCGGAGCTACTGGAAAGCTATCGCTCGAAATATCCCGATGTGCAGCTCGGCCTTCGGACCGGCGCAGCAGAACGGGCGATTGAACAGGTGCTGAGCGGGGAGATTGATTTGGCGGTCGCCGCCCTGCCCGACCGAAAGCTCCAACGATTGGAATTTATGCCGTTGGCCGAAACGCCACTCGTTTTCATTCAGCCGAAAACTCCAATCTTCCCAACCATTGAGAGTTTCCAGGGATTGGAACCGCTGGTGCTTCCGCAGTCCGGTACCGCGCGGAACCGGATTGATGAGTGGCTGCGGCTTCAACATATCACGCCACATATTGCACTGGAGGTTTCCGGGAACGAGGCACTGATTGCGATGGTGCGGCTGGGCACCGGCATTGGTGTGGTTCCTCAACTGGCGCTGGAACGCAGCCCCTTTCGCGATGAGGTTTCCATTATTCAGAAAGCTCCGAAATTGGAGCCGTATGTGGTCGGGCTCTGTTCGAGTAAACGTAATTTGAAACGGCCTGCCGTGCGAGCAATGTGGGAATTGGCGAAAAAACGGATTTAAAAATCCAGGCCGATTGCCAGCTGAACCATGGCGGTGCGGGGATAATTAACGCCATCGTATTCCACGGTGTCATCAATGGAAACCGCTGCCCCCAGATCAAATGAAAGGGCCCAGGCCTGAAAACCGAGTCCGCCGGTCAGTACCCAGCCGATATCGGATTCGGCTATATTTTTATAGGTTCCAAGTCGCAGCTGGATAATCGAAAGATCCAGTTCACTGCCAAAAGCAAGGCGCTGAACGTCATACCCACGCAACAGCGTGCCCGTTTTCAGCAGATCATAATCCGTTGTCAGTGCAAACCGCCGAACAGGAATCCATGCTGCGCCGAATGTAATCTGTGGATCGAGGGTTACATCAGGCACCGTGATCTGTGTGGGTGTTCCGTTAACGGTCACCTCCTGCGTGTACCCATCAAAAGAGGGTTTATTCAGATTGTATCCCGTCAGCGCAAATTGAAATTTCGGGATGCGATACATCATGGCCGCATCCAGACCGAATGAAACACTGCCTTTAGAGGAATCGAGCGAATCCTGCAGAATGTTTTCATTGTCATCGTTGAACGCCCAGACCTGCGTTCCGTACACCTGCCCAAAGATCGCTTTCGCCGTCAAACCGATTGAAAAGTTATCATTAAATGCATAGCCATAGCTGATTGGAATCTCAGCTGCAAAAAACCCGCGCCCGGTGATGGAGGTTTGGTTATCGGACAAATACCCGCTCACTCCACCCGAGGCTTCGATCGTCTGCCGCAAGGTATCCACCGCAGCCGAAACCTGATTCTGATCGATTTTTCCTTCATCAACCAACTGCTGAAGCTTTGCATCAATATAGTCAACGGCATCGCCTGCTGCCGCCGAGGAAAGTGCAGAGGAAAGTGCCGCCTGTTGATCCGGAGTTAAAATGGACCGAATATACGTTCCACCTCCGATTCCCTCCATCTGTGCGGCCGACTGGAGTTCATCGGCAATTTGAGATGCTGCCATGTTCAGGCCAAGATTGAGCAAATCAAGATCATTGATCCATCCGCCTATTTGACCAAACACCCGAAATCCCGTTCCGAAATGCCCGATCTGCATAGTGGTCGAGGCGCTTGCACCGACAATGATGGTGTCTTGTTCATTGATGTTCCCTAAAGCACCGGCAATCTCGATCAGACTGCGTACATTATCGACGTTGCCCAGCGAACCAAGTTCATAGCGACTGAAATCTATTCCGCCCAACTGTTCCAGATAAGCTCCAAGGTCGCCGGTAAATGAGGCTTCCGCTCCCACATCGAGAAAGCTCCAGCCCACATACTGCTCCGAAAGTTGCTGATTATCCACACGATCATTGCTGTTGGACCGGCTCATAAAGCCCAGTGCGGCCGGATTAACCTTTACCGCTGAAGCTCCGGTTACCATAGCCGAATCGGCGCCGCCCATCGCCCCTCCCCGGATATCGGCCAGGCCCAAGTCGTCAATAGCTGCCCGTACAGAAACCGCGCTCATCAGCATCAGACCGAAAAAGACCGATCCTGCTGTACGCTTCAAAAAATGATTCATCTAAATAACTCCGTAAGAAACGAGCGGATAATACAGTTTCAGCATTGAAATTTACAGCTTAAAAAAATACCCGCCCGTCTCGCGACGGTCGGGTACATCGCGCCCGGAGAGAGGCCGGGCGCTAGGAGGAGAGATTCTGGATCAGCCTACAGCGTCAGTCCCCGTTTCTCCCGTACGGATCCGGATGCACTTGGGCAGATCAAGGATGAAGATCTTTCCATCCCCGATATTACCACTGCGTGCTCCTTTAATGATCGCGTCGGTAGTGGACTCGACAAACTCGTCGTTCACAGCGATTTCCATACGAACCTTTTTAAGCAGGTTCACTTCAATGTCCGCGCCGCGGTAGGTTTCGTGATAGCCCTTCTGCTGTCCGCATCCCATGGCATTGGTAACGGACATTTTGTAGACCTCTGCGTCGTAAAGCGACTGCTTCACGTCGTTGAGTGCTTCGGGCTGAATGTATGCAATAATCAGTTTCATTAGTTTGGTCCTTTCAGATTAAACGTTCGTGAAGAACTGGAAGCCATGATACGCTTCCATTCCGTGTTCGCCAAGGTCAAGTCCCTTGAGTTCTTCTTCTTTGCTCACGCGGATACCGACGGTGACTTTCAAGACCATGAAGATGAGCAAAGCAGCCGGGAAACAAACCACTGCATAGGCCGCAATACCAATGAGCTGCGGAACAATTCCATGGTCCGGGCTGAGGGCAACAAACAGCGTTCCGAGAATACCGCAAACCAGATGGACGGTCGTTGCACCCACCGGATCGTCAAGTTTCAGACGGTCGAAGAACATTACAGAAACCACCGCAATTGCTCCGCAAACCAGACCAACCACAACGGCCCATGGAACGGAGATGACATCCGCACCGGCCGTGATTCCGACCAAGCCGGCCAGACAGCCGTTGAGCACCATGGTGAGGTCCGGATGCTTCTGAACAATCCACGATGTCGTCATGGAACCAATAATACCGGCGGCGGCGGCAAGACAGGTTGTAACGAGAACATAGGAAACGAGTCCCGGATCAGCCGACAGCACAGAACCGCCGTTAAATCCGAACCAACCGAGCCACAGGAGAAATACACCGATGGTGAGCAGCGGCATGCTATGCCCCTGAATGGCTTTAACTTTGCCGTTCACGTATTTACCCAGTCGTGGTCCGAGCAGGATGATACCGGCGAGAGCACCCCATCCACCTACGGAGTGAACGAGCGTGGAGCCTGCAAAATCATAGAAGCCAATATTGTCGAGCCAGCCAGCGCCCCATTTCCAGGAACCAACCCACGGATAAACAATACCAACATAAATAGCGCTGAAGATCAGGAACGGTCCTAATTTAACGCGACCGGCAACCGCGCCCGAAACAATGGTAGCTGCTGTGGCGGCGAACATGCCCTGAAACAAAAAATCTGTCCAATAGGTATAGCCTGGATTATAGGCCGAGGTCAGGCCGCCTTCCGGACAGCTGATGCCGAAGCCGGCAAATCCGAAGATACCGTTCCAATCGACGCCCATTTCACCCGGATACATCAGGTTGAAGCCCACCATCGCATAGGTCAGAAGACCAATCGCCGGAATGGCTGTGTTTTTGAACAGAATATTCACTGAGTTCTTTGCGCGGGTCAGGCCGGTTTCCACCATAGCGAACCCCAGATGCATGATGAATACGAGGAACGTCGCAACCATCATCCAGGTATTATTAACGGTAAACATGGCCGTATCGGCCGTTGCCAAGGCATCGACCGCGGTGACTTCGGCGGCAACATCTTCCGCCAGGGTGGCCATCGGCAGCGCGACAGCACAAAGCGCGATCAACAGCATCGCGATTTTCTTAATTTTTTGCATTTTGCATCCTCCAGGAATTTAAACAATTTTTTAACGACCCAGTAGCGGCCGATTGGAAGCCTAATTGCAGGAGGTGTGCCAGCGAACCCCGGAAGCCATAGAGTGCTTTAGGGCAAGTATTAACAAATATTTCCGAAAAATGCCCTGAAACAACAATTTTGACAGTTATGTTAAATATATAACTTATATTACATAATTGTATTTCATAAACCCGGGGTTTCCACGGGTATATTCAATGCTTAGAACAGCGTCGTGAGCAGATCAGGCTTCGACTTCTTTCGCCAGATTACGGTCCAGCAGAAAGGCTTCCACTTCGCTGATGCGTCCGAAATCGAGCATGCAGTTGGCAATCTCTTCGGCCTCGGCCAGATTGGTGGCATTCACCAGTCGCTGCACCGTCGGCGCATTCACACTGTCGATACTGAACTTTTTAAGCCCGACGCCCAGCAGGAACGGCAGCATCCGCGGATCCGCCGACAAATCGCCGCAAATGGATACGTCGATATTATGCGTCATGCCGGCCGACACAATCCGGTTGATTGCGCGCAGAATGGCCGGATGATGAGCCAGATACAATTTGGAAACCATTTCATTGGTCCGGTCGACCGCGAGCATATACTGAATCAGGTCGTTCGAACCGATCGAAAGAAAGTCCGCTTCGTGAGCCAGCTCGTCGACGACCTCAACCGCAGACGGCAGTTCCATCATGACCCCGAGTTTCGTCTTCGGGTTATAAGCAATGCCCTCAGCATCCAGACTGATCATGCACTCCTGCACAATGTCACGCGCGGCAATAAAATCGTCCACCGAAGAAACCAGCGGGAACATAATCCGGGTGTCGGCATTCGCACCCGCCCGCAGGAATGCGCGCAGCTGCTGAGTGAAAATATCTTTGTTCTGCAGCGAAAAACGAATCGCCCGCATTCCCAGAAACGGATTGGCTTCGGTGACGTTCGAATAATAGGACAACATTTTGTCGCCCCCGATATCCAACGTCCGGAACGTAACGGTCCGGCCTTCCATCTGATCGACGAGCTTTTTATAGATGACGTACTGTTCTTCCTCCGTCGGAAAATCATTCCGGACAATAAAAGGAAACTCCGAGCGGTACAGCCCCACCCCTTCCACTTTGAACTCCCGTGCCGGTTTGAGGTCGCTCAACAGATTGATGTTGGCATAAATATTCACCTGCTCACCGCATTTCGTGAGCGTCTGCTCCTTCATGTCGGAAGCATCGTGGAGCATTTTCCAGGCGCTTTCGAGTTCCCGGTATTTATCGTAAACTTCGCAGCCCGGATGCAGATAAATAATACCCTGCTCGGCATCCATCAGCATTTCTTCGCCATCCGGAATGCTGTCGGCCTGATCGCGGCTGATAGCCACCATCGGAATGCCCAGAGAGCGGGAAATGATGGCATTGTGCGAAGTCACTCCACTGCTGACGATGAACCCTTCCACATTTTCGGCAGAAAGCTTCAGAATATCGGACGGCAGCAATTCATGGGCAATAATGATCTGTCCGCGATAGTCGCATTCATCGGACTCCTCGTTTAGCAGATTGCGGGTAAGGCGGTTTCCCAGGTCCTTAACATCCAGCACCTTCTCGCGAATAAGCGGCATTTTGCTCTTCGAGAAAATTTCAACATATTCATTAACAACGGTGGCAATCGCCTGTACGGCCTCTGTCCCGGTATGAATCAGGTTGGCAATCCGACCGGTGAACTGCTGATCTTCCAGAATCAACAGGTGTGCACTGAAAATCAAGACGGCCACATCGGCCAGGTCTTCACTCATCTGGCGCTGCAGCTTATCGATCTGGTCGGCCGTATTTTCCACGGCCCGTTCAAAATCCTCCACAGTGATTGGAGGCGCATCCGGATCGGGGAGCGCGCAGGTTTCATTTTCGGCGGAATCCAGCGTAAAAGCCTTCCCTCGTGCGGTGCCTGTACTCGCCGAACGCCCCCGGATAATGGAATCGGCAATCACCTTTTTCGGTGCAGGCACAGCGGCGGCGGCTGCGGCCGCTTCTTCCCGGGCCTCGCTCAAGAGCTGCACGTTTTCAATCATGGTGGCCAGCTGGGCTGCAATGGCCCGCAGGGCCTTCACATCGTTCGGCGTGAAATAGTTCGCTTCACCGGCCTGCACCACCAACGCTCCAATACGGCGCAGCCCGCGCAGGATCGGCACCGCCAGAAAAGCTTCGTAATCCTCTTCATGAATGCCCGGGAAAAATTTATAAGAGGAACTCTGGGATGCGGTTCCAACGCAGATCGGGCGCAATTCGCGGACTGCACGGCCCGTAATTCCCTCCCCCAGCTTCAGCTTAACCTCACCAATAGCCATGAGGTCCAGCCCCTGCGTAGCGCGCAGGGTCAGTTCTTTATGCTCTTCATCATAAATATAGATTGAACAGACATCCGCATGCATATGCCCCGCCACAGACGTCACTACTTTCTGTAGCAACTCCCTACGGTCACGGCCCCCTTCGGCCAGCGATATCAGCTCCGCGATATCGCATACCAGATCTACGTTTCTCTTTTTCATGATGTCCCAAACAACTTAATAAGGGACAACATATCGGGCATTATGTCGAGAGTCAAAGGTTAGAGATTATCCAATTTACGAATCGACCTTATTAAAGGGCTTCCGTACTATTTTTGTTCAATTTGAAAGAGCGAATATATAATGAATATACCTTCTGCTGAACAACTGCTCGAACTGTACCGTCCTATGGTTGCCTCGCGCTACACCGACCAACTGCAGTCGGCGGCCGCCCAACGTGGCGAGGTTTTTTTCTATATCCCTTCATCGGGACACGAAGCCTCCGCCGCTCTGGAACCGCACCTGATTGAGGGCGACTGGCTGCACCTGCACTATCGCGACCGTGCTCTTGCCTATGCCCGCGGCGTTTCCTATGAAACCGTTTTTTACGGCCTTTTCTCCAAAGAAGAGTCCAACTCCGCCGGACGGCGTATGCCTGCCTTCCCGTGCGATCCATCCCTGAACATCATGAGCACCCCGACGCTCGTCGGCAGCAATGTGCTGCAGGCCGTCGGCGTGGCCGCCACCATTAAAGACGATGAAGGCAACCCGTTTGTTCTCGTCTCCGTGGGCGACGGCGCCACCCAGCAGGGCGAATTCTACGAGGCCGTGGCCGAAGCCGTGCGCTCCAACCTGCCGGTTCTCTTCCTGATCGAAGACAACCGCTTTGCGCTCTCCACCGTCACCAAAGGCAACACCTTCTATTCCCTGCCCAATGGCGAAGCCGACTCCTTTTACGGACTGCCGATTCATCGGGTCGACGGTTCTGACGCGGTTCCAACCTTTGGAAAATTCGGCGAAGTGGTTTCCAACCTTCGGAAAACCCGCGGCCCGCAAATTGTGGTTTTCAATGTGGAACGACTTGAAAGCCACACCAACGCCGACGACCAATCGATGTATCGCACCGAGGCCGATCTTAAAAACGCGGCCGAGAATGCCGACCCCTGCGCCAAGCTGCGCGACTATATGCTCGCCAATGGTGTGGATGCCGCCGAAGTGAAAGCGGTTGAAGACGATGTGAAGGCGAAAGTCGATGCCGCCTTCCACCTTTCCCGCACCGGCACCACGCCCAAAGCCGTGCTGACGGCCAAGAAGGAACTCCCCGCTCCGCGCGAAGAATATCTGGGAACTTCCAATGATCGGAACCTCAGTATGCTCGAAGCCATGCGCGAGGCCCTGAAGAACCGACTTTCCAATGATCGGAAAACCTTCCTGCACGGACAGGATATTGAAGATCCGAAAGGCGATGTCTTCGGGCTCACCCGCGGGCTCTCCCAAACCTTCCCCGATCAGGTGAATAATGCGCCGCTGGCCGAAAACACCATTCTCGGTGTCGCAACCGGACAGGCGCTGGCAGGCGCAAAACCCGTCGCCTTCATGCAGTTCGCCGATTTCATGCCGGTGGCGTATAACCACATTCTTTCCGAAATCGGTGCGATGTACTGGCGCACGAACGGCCAGTTTGAAACGCCCGTACTGATCATGTCGATTGCAGGCGGCTACCGTCCGGGCCTCGGTCCGTATCATGCCCAGACCATGGAATCGATTTGTGCGCACGTTCCCGGCGTCGATGTATTCATGCCCTCCACTGCGGCGGATGCTGCGGGGCTGCTGAATGCCATCGCCGAATCCGGCCGCCCGTCGGTTTTCCTCTTTCCGAAGAGTCTGATTAACGACCGCGCAAATACCACCTCCGCCGATATCGACAAACAGTATGTCCCGATTGGCAAAGCCCGTGTTGCGCGCGTCGGACAGGATATTACCCTGGTCAGCTGGGGAAGCTGCATGCCGGTGGTCGAGCGGACTGCCGAAGCGTTGAAAGAAATCGGTCTGAACGCGGAGGTCCTCGATCTTCGTACGATCTTCCCGTGGGATGAAGAAACCGTTCTGGCTTCCGCCCGAAAAACCGGCAAACTGATCATCATCCACGAAGACAACCAGACAGCCGGTATGGGCGGCGAAATTGCCGCAGCCATTGCTGAAAAAGCCGGAAGCGAAGTGCAGGTGGCGCGCGTCACCCGTCCCGACACCTACATTCCCTACGATTTTTCCTGCCAGATCGACGTACTGCCCTCCTTCAAGCGCACACTCGAAAAATGCTGCGAGTTGCTGGATGTTGATATCCATTGGGAAAAACCGGTGGAAGAAGAAGCCGGCACCGTCATCGTTAAAGCCATCGGCTCCAGCCCGTCCGACGAAACCATCAATGTCGCCAGCCTGCTGGTGAGCGAAGGCGAAGATATTGCCGAAGGCGATCTGATTGCCTCGGTCGAAGCCGATAAAGCCTCGATGGACATCTCTTCTCCAGTGTCTGGAAAGATTGCGAAGATCCTAGTTGAAGAAGGCGACACGCTGACCGTCGGAACACCAATGCTCAAGATTGCATCCGATGAAGCCGCCCAGCTCAAACCGCTCACCAAAGAAGAACCCGGCACCCCGATCATGGAACGGAGGCGGGCATCCGCCCCATCCCCGGTCCCTCAAGTATCAAGCATCCAGCGTCAATCCCCGATCTACATTTCCAACATCACCACTGTATTCGGCTCCCGCCACCTGACCAACGATGAGTTGCTGCAGGGCCACGGCGAGTGGGATTCAGAAGCCATCCGCAAACGAACCGGCATCGAAAACCGCTACTGGATCGACGGCGATGAAACGGTATTGACGCTCGCGGTCGATGCGACCAAACAGCTACTCGAAAAAGAAAATCTGCAGATCTCCGACATCGGAGCCATCATCTGCTCAACCGGTACGCCAACCACCATGACACCTTCGCTGGCCTGTAGCGTCTTGCACGCACTCAGCCCGGAAAAAGGAGAAGTGCTGATGCAGGCACACGATGTGAATGCCGCCTGCTCGGGGTACATGTATGCCCTGCAGTCCGCCTTCGACTTCCTGACCAATGCGCCCGAGAAAAAGGTGATCGTCATCACCGCCGAAACGCTTTCGCCAATGGTCAACCACAACGACCAGAAAACAATGGCGCTCTTCGGCGATGCGGCTACCGCTTCGCTCGTGAGCTGTGAAAAGCGGCCAGGCAATATCGGCGTGAAACTCAACCGTCCGTTCCTCTCCGCCACGGGCGTTGAGCCCAAGGTGCTCTATGTTCCAAACATGGGAAGCGGGGAAGTCATCGAAATGGAAGGCCTCACCGTATTTAAGCTGGCCGTGCGCAAGATGATCGACATGCTCGATAATGCCTGTAAAGAACGCGGTATTACGGTTGATGATCTCGATAAGATTGTTCCGCATCAGGCGAACGAGCGCATCATCGAGGCAATTCGGAAAACGATTAAGTGCCCGCCGGAAAAAATGTTCAACCACATCCGGAAATACGGTAACACTTCGTCGAACACGATTCCGATTGCCCTGTGCGAACTGGTTCCAACCCTTGGAAACGAAACCAAAGTCGGCCTCACCGCCTTCGGCGGCGGCTTCACCTTCGGCGCCGCGGTGATTGAAAAGGTTTAAGGCATCTCGCAGTCCTCTGAAGCGAGCATGCCGCTCAAGGCTTAATACTCTTACTGATAGAGAAAATGCATTTAAGCGTGGTTTCCCTATCAGCCTGAACCGGGAATTGGGACACCTTATTAATCGTATAGAAAGCTTCCCACAACCGAACGTCCTGTTCTCCCCGCGTGTAAGGCTGCCCGTTCGCATACAATTTCAAACGGGATTTAAAGCTTTCCAAATACCGCTTTCTCCTGCGTTCAGGGGTGCGTTTAAGGCTTTCGATGGCCTGCTCTTGCGTCTTCTGCGCGAGCGCGAATTGCCCATTCCTTGCGTAAGCCCGTGCCAAGAGGTCCAGTACGGCAACATCATTTGGAGAAGATTCCTCACTTAGAGCCAACGCATGTTCAACTGCCCTCTCGCCATTCTGCACCGCTGGACTTGGGGACGACGAAAGAAGGTCAACCAACATGACTCGAACAGAGGAATTTTCCTTGGACTCCAATATCATATCTGCGCATAACACGCATTGTTCGTCGAATTCTTTATAATAGAAGGCGGTCGCGAGTAAGGAGCTCCATTTGTGCTCAGGATCATAGAACGCCTCGAATGCCTCGGCGATTTCGCGTGCGCGCTCCTCGTCGGGCGCTTCTTTGACTTCTGCGAACGCCTCTTCAAGCCATGTCGAGTATTCCGGGCCAGAAACCGCCCACCCCCGTACCTTCATTTTCTCTACATATGGCGAGTCCGCCTCCCCCCATTCAACTTCCTCTATCAAATCATCCGGCTCCGTGAAATCGCGAAAGAGCGGCGTCCCGCCAACATCGGGGCCATATATCCGAATCCAGATCCCTTGCAACTCGTCTTTCCACTCATCGTTGATGGTCGTGTCGGTAGTTGTAACACCGTTAACCGTGTTATACACAACGGTTTTACTGTATCGCTCCACCACATCAGCAGGGCTGGTCTTTAACTTCACGGTCCGCGTTGGCTCGATTGCGGCCAATTCCAGGGATCCGGATATGGTGCGCGCACCTTCCGGCCGATCGTCCTCTGCTACCCGTTTCAAAAAATAGCGGTATTCAACGCGCGAACCCTCTAGCGCTTGCTGGGAATTATTTTTGACGCTGACCTCGTATAACACGCGATTTCCTTCCCTTAGATCCTTCTTTGAGCCAAAACGATCCGTGATCTGCTTATCCATGGAAACCCGAAGACTCGTATCAGCCAGAAATGCGGAGGCTGCGATCCACTCCTTGATATACGCCTGATCCGCCTCCCCGAACACATCCGGCGTAACCCAGACCTTGCCCGCACCCCGCCGCTCGATTTGGATCCGTCCTCTTTTCGCATCGTACTCCACGATCCGTGCTTCCAGTGTCCGCCCATCCTTCGCGGTAAAAGCACGGAACCCCGGCTCCTCGGCCAGCGTCGCCATTGCCAGCATTCCAAAAACGACCCCTATCCATTTTTTCATACGATCCCCTATCCTGATCGACACCAAACAGTATCTTTAGCTGTGGCCTAATTGGCGGTCTTTGGTCGTTGCCCCAGTCGCAGAACACGTAAGTACGAACTGCTCTCTTCGATGGGAGCTGAAGGGGGGAGCACTAATTCATAATTGCAGTACAAATAGCACCCCGTTTCAGCGACGTCATCTTCTCCACGCGTGTAGGGCTTTTGATTCCGAAACAACGCAAGACGATTCTCAAAACTTTTAAGATATCGAGCCTGCTGCTTGGGTTTAGAGGCCAGGAGTTGGATGGCGATTTCTTGGTGCTTAACCGCCAAATCAAACTGTCCATCTCGAGCGTATGCCCGAGCCAGCAGTTCATGATTGCTGACTGTTTCCCAATTACGCTTCTTGTTCTTATAATACTCTACATTCATTTCCGCATACTCAACGGCAAGGGCACCATTCTGTACCTTTGTATCCGGAGAGGAGGCATATAACTCGATGAGCACGGAATGAAAAAAGGGAAGGCTTACATCGGGGTCAGGTTTTGTTAATTTTTTCTGCCAATTGATACAGAGCGCATCTTCTCCCTTATTATAGAAGGCTGCGACAACGGATTGCATCAGATACTCTGTAGAGTAGAAGTATCCCAATCCTTTGGATATGTCTACACAGGTATCATGATCAGGCGCAGCTACGATGGCCAGTATGGCTTCATCAATCCACTCCACCTCTTCTTCTCTCGAAGAAGCCGCTCCCCGGTACCGCGCGATGTCCGAGAAAGAGCTCCCTGATTCTTCCCTCTGCACATTTTTGATCAGATCAGAAGGATAGGTAATATCCCGATATAATGCCGTTCCATCCACTTCAGGGCCATAGATCCGAATCCAAATTCCCAGGAGCTCCTCTTCACTCATCTTCACAGGAATCTTTTCCGGGATTCCGTAACCGTCCCCTTCCAGCTGTATTTTAAACTTCGTTACCAAGGGCAGGGAATCCGTCTTTAATTCATGGGATGCACCGGGATCAAGGCGTCCGAGCGCAAGTGTTCCATGCACTGTTTTCTCGGTATCTTCACCCCCTTCCCTTCTAACATTCCGAACATAATAACGATACTCGATCTTGGAGATATCCAGAGCCTGTTTGCTGTAATTCTTAATTTCTACTTCATAGCCGACCTTCTCTATTTCGCGCTGTGTCTTTTCCTTTGATCCCGAACGCCCCAGATTTTTCTTATCTACGGAAACCCGTAGACTCTTTTCCTCCAAAAATGCGGATGCAGAGATCCATTCCTTAATATACGCCTGATCGGCTTCTCCAAATACATTGGGTGCGACCCAAACCATGCCCGCGCCCTGCCGCTCGATTTTGATTTTCCCTTTTCGCGCGTCGTATTCCACGATCCGCGCTTCCAGCGTGCGCCCGTCCTTTGCGGTGAATGCACGGAACTCGGACTCCTCGGCTAATGACGCCACCGCCATCAAAAGACACCCGATTCCCAATATCCATTTTTTCACAACAACCCCTTGCTTCATTTAATCACAAAAAATTACTTTTATTTAATTAGAACTCGTGCAGAACACCAAGTATTTTATTTTGGAGATCTCAAACAATCCTCCCCCATGCAAACGACGCGCAACCCCAAAGCGCAGCCACTGAAGATAAAATCAGGTTAAAATATGGTTAAGGTTATACTAGATCCCAACTTTAAGATTTTTTTTAAATTAGGCTTTGGCCGTCCCCAAAATATACGCATAGTGCCCCGCCTAAGATAAATGTGTTTAATTAAACCGTATAATTTAAGTGCGGGACAACTCAGGGGGAATAATGAAACGGACACTACTGGCTGCATTGTTATGTACAGCAACATCACTATCTTTTGCGGGTGATATTCTTCAGTGGCAGGATAACCGGATCACAGGGCTCTACGGCTCCGGTTTCGAAGTGGATCCTGAAACCCAGGAAACACTGACCCTTGAGCATGCCGATGGCTGGGCATGGGGCGATAACTACGCGTTCGTCGATCTTATCTATTATAATGGCGACGAAAACTCAGCTGGTGATAAGTCCTCCTATTACGGTGAAATTTCCCCCCGGTTGAGTGCCGGAAAAATACTTAAAAAAGATCTCTCCGTTGCATTTGTTAAAGACTGGCTGCTCGCCGGATGCTGGGAGTTCGGCCGCGATGTCGCAGGCGAAGACTTCGGGTATCAGGCCTACCTCATCGGTGTAGGCGTTGACCTTGATGTTCCATTTTTCGATTATCTTCAGCTCAATGTCTACGAACGCTTCCCTAAAGATGGCGATGGTCAGACGGTACAGATCACCCCGGCCTGGCGATTCACCATTCCTGCCGGTAAATCATCCTTCGTTTGCGATGGCTTCATCGACTGGGTGGTCAACAGCGATGGCGTCTATGAAAAGAACCTGCACATCTGCCCGCAGTTTAAGTTTGATGTCGGTGTATTCGTTGGTCTGAGTGAAAACAGTCTGCTCGCCGGCGTGGAATATGACTACTGGAAAAATAAATACGGGATCGAAGATTCCTCCGGATTTAAAACCGATCAGAATGCCATCAGCGGCATCGTCCAGTATCATTTCTAATCCAGCCAAACGTTAACGGGAGAAAACCATGCTCGGCTTTTTTAAACTCAAAGAACACGGTACCGATGTAAAAACAGAAGTCATTGGAGGGATAACCACCTTCCTGACGATGGCCTATATCATTTTCGTGAATCCGGATATGTTAAGCCAAACCGGCATGGATAAACCCGCGCTGATCGCCGTCACCTGTCTGGCGGCGGCGCTCGGCACCCTGCTCGTCGGCCTCTGGGCCAACGTACCCTTTGCCATGGCCCCGGGCATGGGGCTGAATGCCTTTTTCACCTATACCCTCGTGATGGGCCAGGGACTGAGCTGGCAGACCGCACTGGGCGTCGTGTTCGTTTCGGGCATCGCGTTCCTCATCTTAACGGTCGTCGGGATTCGGGAAAAGGTGGTCACGGCCATTCCCGTTGGCCTGCGTATTGCAACGGCTGCCGGCATCGGCCTGTTCATCACCTTCATCGGAATGAAAAACCTCGGGCTCATCGTCGATAATCCGGCCACGCTGGTTTCCATCGGCAAACTAACCACACCCGTACTGATTGGTCTGGCTTCCCTCATCATCATCACGGTCCTGGAAGCGCGCAAAATCAAAGGCTCCATTCTCATCGGCATTCTCGTGGCCACCGTTCTCGGCGTCATCTTCGGCGAAGTCACGATGCCGGAAAAACTCGTTTCCGCCCCGCCGAGCATCGCACCGATTGCCTTCAAGCTCGACATCATGGCATCCCTGCAATGGGGACTGGTCGGAGCCATTTTCTCCTTCATGTTTGTCGACCTCTTCGACTCCATCGGCACCATCGTCGCCTGCTCCTACGAAGCGGGTTATGTGAAGCCCGACGGCACCATCAAGAAAATCGATAAAGTGCTCGAAGCCGATGCCGTTGCAACGATTGCCGGATCCCTGTTGGGCACCAGCACCACCACCACGTACATCGAATCCGCATCCGGTATCGGCGACGGCGCGCGCACCGGCCTTGCCTCGGTCGTCACCGGCATTCTTTTCCTGCTCGGTCTTTTCCTGGCTCCGATGATCGGCGTGGTTCCGGCCTTTGCAACCGCCCCGGCCCTGATCATTGTCGGCGTCTATATGTTCCGCAACATTAAGGAAATCGACTTTAAAGATTTGAAGATCGGCGTCCCTGCCTTCCTCACCATGATCCTGATGCCACTGACCTTCAGCATCGCCACCGGCCTGACCGTCGGATTTCTTTCCTACATTCTGATTGCGGTATGCAGCGGCGATTTCAAAAAGATTTCACCGGTCATGTGGGTCGTCGGCCTGCTCTCCGCCATCAACCTGATCATCAGCATTTAAAAGACGATTCTATCGGATACAAAAGGTCGGGCTAAAGCATTGAACAATTGAGATGTCAAATGGAGGGACCGCTTCCACCCGGTCTTCCGCTCGAACGGGTTTAGTCGAGGTGGAACTCGACCTTCCACTTCGGTTGCGGCATTTCATTCGTGAACTGCTCTAATTGCCCGGCCGCTGTTTCTTCCAAGTCACGGTATGCGACCGCAGTTGGCCGGTTTTATTTTCGACGATCCGGCTGATCATGGTCTGCGCATCTTTGATTCGGTTTTCATGCACCACCTTCATGTTGGTGGAGGCCAGGTAGCTGGTAAAACGCAGCACGTCCCCATCCCACGAAACATCGCTGATCTGCAATCGCTTGCCGCTGTGCTCGCTGTGGCCGGACATTTGAACGCCGTCATCGGTCACTGCAATCTCATACACAGCAACTGATTCTTCCGGCTTCCACATACCCGTCAGAATCTCCTCCGCACTGGGCCCCTTCATCGTCGCGCAGCCCCCCATCAACGACGCCGCAAAAACACAGATGATCCATTTTTTCATGTTAGATTTCTCCATCCCGCATTTACTCAGGCGGATTCATTAAACGCATTGAAATTTCGTGCCCGTTTTCGGCGGCGCGGCGGAACCAGTCCAGCGCAACGCTCTCATCTTCGGGAACCCCGATGCCGTAGCGATAGATCATGCCCAGATTGTAGGCCGCCTCCGGATTTCCGGCGTTTCCCAGCGCGATCAAATGCTTCAGCAATTCCTCACTTTTTTCCGGAGCCAGCGGATTATCACTTTCGTTGCCCATACGGACCCGCTTCCGGAGTTGATCCATTTTGGTTGAACCCGGCTCAACACAGTCTTCCAGCGCCCCTTCAATATCCGGAGTTGTACCATATCCATACAGCTTAGAATGCGCCACATAGGCTCGGGCCGGAACGTGTGAAGGAACGGCTTCGACCGCCTGCTGGTATTTTTTGAACCCTTCCTCCGGCCGGCCCTGTTTTTCAAGGCAGCGTCCTTGGAAAACAAGGCTGAAAACATCGTCGGGATAAAGCTTATAGGCCTGTTCAAACTTCGCTTCAGCTGCAGCATAATCCTCCTGATAAAAGAGACAGGTTCCCCATTGAATCCAAACAATCTGGTTTTCCGAATCCATTTCCACCAGTTTGCTGTAGACGTTGTCGGCATCTTCATATCGTTGCAGCTGTTTCAGCGTATTGGCGAGGCCCTGATATGTTTCCGCATTGGGTTCGAGTTCGGCCGCCAGCATACGATGCTCCAGCGCCTGCTCGGGTTCGTCCAGTTCAACGGAGAGCAACCGGGCATACGACTGATGCACCATAATAGGTCCCATAGACCATTCCTTCAGAATGTACTCAAACTGCCGTTTTCCTTCTTCGATATGCAACCCGCGTGCTGTCGCCTCGATGGCATAGAGCCAGCGGATCAGAAGTTCGTCCGGATAATCATCGATCAATTTTTCCAAAGCCCGGAACCCCGTTTCCGTAACCAGTCCGAGATCCATCGATACGGTAATGGATGCTGCGCGGCTGAGCACCGTGTTCGCTCCCAGCTCCTGGGTGCGGGCAAAGAACCCGACCGCAGTGCTCGTCTCAAATCGGCTGCGCAGTAAAACTCCAGAAAGAAACTGAAGGCGCTGGCTGCCGGAATACTGCTCAGCGGCTTCAAAAGCAATAGCTTCCGCATCCAACTGGCGCCCCTGTGCCAGCAGCTCAATGGCTTGATCATAGGAAACTTCGGACTGTTGCTGTTGCACTCCCCAGGCAATCTCGGGGGTTAATGGAGTTAAAGGCGGCGATTTCTCTGTCGTCGCGCATCCCACCAATAAACAGCCCGTCAACAAACCAATCCAAACCCGCTTCATAATCATCCCCCTGATTTCCAATGATTGGAAATTCAATTTAAACTTCTATCAACATGAGCGCAAATCACAAGGTTAAGGAGCTCCGATCTCTCCACAAAACTGTTCCACCCATCGCTTCGCTTGCTCACAGCTTTTGCGACATGTTTATTCGGCGTTCCATCAGAACACCACGATCTTCACATCGTTCTCGAACTTGAACGGAGCTTCATTGCCTGCTGACTTTTTGAATGAGGGCAGTATCCGATAATACACCTGAAGGGAAAGCGTGCAGAAGCTGGTGGTGTATATGATGTCTTTTGAAATCGCTTCATTAGATTCGCCCGGCGGTTTCCAGGCTCCGGAAGGGTCCTGCGCTTCAATCAGCATCGGGGCAAACTTGTTGTTCCAACTCGACCATTTGGAACCGCCCTTTTGAAAAATCGCCTGCGTGTTGTAATACCACTCATAGGCAATATTAAAGCTCTTGTTCTTGCCCGTCTTTTCCCAGCCCTCTTCCCAGTCGGAGCATTCGACATCCCGCAGGTATTCCAACCCAGACCGGACTTCCTCCACCTCATTACTCCCGGCCAGCTGCATGCAGAGCACCGCCACACCCGTCATATAATCCAGATCCCCGTTGGGCGTTTTGTTACCGAGGCGGTAATAAAACTTACCTTCTCCCGCATACATGCCCTGCACAAACGGGACCGATTTTTCCAAGGCCTGGAAAATACCTTCCACCGGCACATCGGCCGCCTGCGCCGCACGCAACGCCTGCACCTGCCAGCCGCCTACCGAAAGGTCGCTCCACTTTTCATGCTGATAGCGATGATCCCATCCACCCTGCTTCTGCTGCCCGTCAATGATCAGCTGCACCGCCTTTTCAACTGGTTCTTTCAGTAACGGCATACGGGTCATTCCATAGGCTTCGCATAAGGCATAGGTCGCAATCGCATGGCCATACACCCCGATGTCGTCGTGCGATCCCACTGTTTTAGAGAACGGAACAAAACTCCCTGTCTTCGCATCCTGTTCATTCAGCAGATATTGAATCGCCCGGAGCACCGTTTCGCCATAGCCCTCCGACTGCGATGTTTCACCATGGGCCAAATAACAGAGCAATGCCAAACCAGTCAGCCGCGCCCGCTCCTGTTTGGCCGTCATGCTTTTACTCTTACTCACGCCCCACGATCCGTTTTCATCCTGAACCGACTTCAACCAATCCAAACCTTTCAGCACCGCCTTCTCGGCCTGCCCGCCATACCGACCGCCGAATTCGCGCAGCAGTTTCTTGCGCCCACTTTCCGACCGGCCCACCATCAGCCCCTTCATCACTAAAGGGCTTTCCACATTCGCGACTGAATCCAATCCACTCAAATCCAGTTCAGAGTCCAGCATGGAATCCTGCATCAGATCATCCGGCAGAAGTTCATCGGCCAGCTCTTCCGGTACTTCCAAAGATTCTTCAGCCGTTTGCTCCTGTTGCTGTTCCAGCTCTTCGACTTTATCGATCTCCCGAACCTGCTCCTCCACTACCTGCACATCAATCGCCGTCTCCTTCTCCGGCGCACGAAACACCAGCACCTTCAGCAGTACAATCACAATACCCACATGCAGAATCACCGAAACCAGTGCTCCGCTAATCCTAACCCTTCCGTGCTTTCTGTGGTTTCCGTGGTTTCCGTGGTTCATATTATTTACCTGACATAACCGCAATCTGCGTCAGCCCGTGCGAGGCGCACATATCCAAGGTTTGGATTAATTTTCCGTGCAACGATTGGTCATCGCAGTTCACCAGCACCGTTTGTTTCAAGCTGATCGCCGCCAGTTTTTTCAGAAGGGCATCCAATTCACCCTCCGACACCGCCCGACCATTAATTGCAAAGCCCTCTTGCAACACTGCCACCCGAATCATGTCCGCCGGCGGCGTTTGCTGCGACTGCGCGGCATCGGGAGCCGGCCGTGATATATCGAGCCTCGCCAGCACATCCGCCGTACTGAACGTCACCAGAAAATAGATCAGCAGTTGAAACACCACATCAATCATCGGCGTCATCGACAACTCAATATCAGAATCCGTTCCCGAAAATCGTCTGTTCTTATTCCGTCTCATATCCATTCATTCGAATTCGTTGTCAAAGGTCTTAAGGTCGCAAGTCGAAGGTCACTTGCGGAGATATCCTTCGAGTGAACCAATCCCTTTTGATATTCCTTTCGCAAATGCGCGCCTTTCTAAGGCCATATCTCCACCTACATACTTTAAGTCCTCCGCTGCGTAATACATGCTGCGTACCTCACCGGCAGAACCTTTGGCGATATTCAAAAACCGCGCGAACTCCGTATCAGAATGCCGCTCAAAACCTTCAGCAATATTATTCATTATTAAAATGACGGCCCGATGCATTTGATCCCTGAAGCCCCAATCTTTATTCCCTTTCATATCTTCATAGACCTCTCTCACCAGAAGGCGAGCTTCTTGCCAGATTCGCAAATCCTCAAAACGTTCAACTTTGTTCATTCCTTCCTCCTTCCGTTACAAGCTATTGACTTTCGACTTTGGACGTTCAGACCTTCGACTCACTAGTCACTCACCGAATCCTTCACGGCAATGAATGCGATTTTATACAATCCCGATTCCGTGCAGACATCCATCACCTGCTTCACGCTGGCATGCCGGGCTTGGCCATCCCCCCGAATCTGGATGGGGATGGAGGGGCCGTGTACGCCATAGTCCGCAACGGTCTTGCTCAGGACTTTCCGAAGGTTGGAAATGCTGAGCGGGGTGCGACCGATGAAGATCTTCCCCTTTTCATCCACCTCGATTGTGATCGTGCGCGGATCTTTTTCCTGCGCCATCTGCGGGGCGTTGGGCGAATCGGGCAACTTGATCCATTCCGAAAACTGCTCACGCTCCAACTGGGCTGTACAGACAAAGAAAATGATCATCTGAAACACAACGTCGATCATCGGCGTCATATTGATGCCGCCGCTACCGCCTTTCTGGAAATTCCTTCTCATGACTTTGTAGTCAACGGTCGGAAAGTCGAAGGTCCAATGTCAACAGACCTTCGACTTGCGACCTTCAGACGTTCGGCTCTCCTTTTTTCTTCAAACCTTTCATCACTTCCATCGTCAAGCTTTCCATCGTGAGAATGACCTTGGCAGCGCGGTTGCGGAAAAAGAAGTAGGAGCCGATGGCAGGCACTGCGATCACCAGCCCGGCGGCCGTCGTGTAGAGCGCCTGCGAAATGTTGATGGCGAGCAATGCATTTTTGGCGGCGCCGGATGTCGTGCCAAGCGTGGCAAATGCAAGGATCATGCCTTGCACCGTTCCGAGCAACCCGAGCATCGGCGCAAGATTGCCGACCACATTCAGGTAGTTCACGCGCTGGAGCATTTTTTCGCTCTCCATGTCGGCAGCAATCCCGATGGCATCCTGCGCCGAATCGAAGCCATCCTCCACATTTTCAAAACCGGCCAGCAGAATATTTGAATAGGGTCCCGGCACATCCTTGCAGCGCTGCGCCGCCTTTTTCACGCTACCGTCTTCAATGGCCTCACGAACGAGCGACACCAGCGTTTTGGGGATGATCTTTGAGGTCCGGATGTTCAGCACCGAATCAACAATCAGAGCTCCGGCCGCCAGCGACAGCCCGGCCAGCCCAAGCCAAAGCGCCATACCGAATGCACCGCCGCCTTGCACCACATCCGTGAAACCTGAGACTTCTTCCGGTGCGGCTTCCGCCGCCTGCACCGACTCACTCTTCACGATCTCCGCTTCCTGCGCAACAGCGATCGATGCCACAGCAATCCATAATATAATCAGCATTTTTTTCATTCATTTACTCCTTCAATAAATCTTCTGCAAGTTGGGCGCTCTTCTTCTGTGCTTTAAAAAATGTGACCACCTTGAGCCAATCGCGGCGGGCCCCTTCGAGATCGCCCGCAGTTGCTTTCAATTCGCCGCGCATCAAATAGGCCTGCGCGGCGGCTTCCCGGGAGCCGGTTGCAATGTCTGCGTTCAAAACCAACAGTACGGATTCAGTTGTCCCACTCTTCACCATCGCTCCGCGTATCTTCCGCTGAACAATAGGGTCGCTCTGATCTTCCAAGGTCTGGAACTCATTCAGCGCTTCGGCAAACCGGCCGGATGAAAAATAGTAGTCGGCCAGCAGTTGAATTGCTGCCTGATCCCACGCCAGATAGCGACATTCCTGCTTGACCTGTTTTAAGAGCGGAACGGCCTGCTCGCCCTGCCCCTGCTCCAGCAGTTGCTCAGCCTGAGCCAACTCTCTCGGTCGGTCCGCAACCGCAGAACGATATTGCCCTTTGCGGAAGGTCATTTTCTGACCGGTGGTTGTCGTCAGCGTGACCGCCCCATCGGCATCGGCCGAAATTTTTGTTCCTTGAATCTGCCGCCCCGCATTGTTCAGCACAAAGGCGGCCTCTGCAGAGCAGATTGAAAGCGCGATTAAAATACTACTGAGCCAGCGCACGTTCGGCCTCCTTTCGGAATGTTCCAATGATTGGAAGTTGCTCGTGTGTCGGGAAGAGTTCTTCAAACTGACTGCAGGAACTCAGGACAAGATCATATTTTTGCAGATCGATACAAAGAGGCAGGCTGATTAGAATGCTGTCGGCAATCAGGGCCCGGTTTTCCGGTTCGGCAGGATCGGCCAGCAGGGCAATGCGCTGATACGTGGCCAACTGAGCTTCCGGATCGTCGAGCACCGCGGCCATTTCAAAGGTCACGGCATAATTCTGCCTGGCCGCGGCCACTTCGGCATAGGCCGCCACGGCTTCTTCGGTTCGGCCGAGCTGAACCAGACTGCGTGCCTGCATCAACCGCGCATCATAAAACAATCCCGTGGTTGGAAATTGGTTCAGCAGGTTTTCCAAGGTTTGGAAACAGGTTTCAAACTGCTCGCGACCAAATTGACAGGCGGCCCTTCCAAACAGAGCCCGTTCCACAAACGTTTGCTTCGCGCTCATAGGGACGGCACTGAATGATTTTTCAGCGAGAGTAAAACGGTCCGATGCAAGCAGTCCATCGCCCGTTGAAATATAGACGTCGTAGCCGTAGGCATCTTGACCGTCGAGCATACGATCGAGCACCTGCTCAGCAATATCGAATCGTTCTGCATCAACGGCGGCCACGATCAAACCGGAGAGCGAAGCCTTCGCAACGGTAGCTTCGGGGAACTGTTTCTTCAACGTTTCCAAGGTTTGGAACGCCGCATCAAAATTACCCGCCACCAATAAGGCCTGCGCTTTTTTATTCAGCGCGGGCGCCATGAATTCCGACTCCGGAAATTCAGCCATGAACGCATCCAGCTTTGCGGGGTCTGCCGGATGAGTTGCCTGAACGTATACGGCCTTTTCCAATTGCGGTCCGGTCTCGGCCTTTTCACGCAGCAGGACTTCCAAGGTTTGGAAACGGCTCACGGCTTCTTTCCACTGCTCCGCTTTATAGGCTTTCCAGGCAAAGTAGCTGAGAATATCGGCGCGTCGTGTATCGTCCGGAAATGTCTTCAGATATAAATCAAAACACGCTTCACCATTCGGCGTATCATTGGCATCAATATATTTTCGGCCCAACGCCAGCACCGCCAGCGGCGCATTTGGGTCGGCCTGAAATCGTTCTGAAATATATTCTGCAATCATGACGACCTGATCATGATGCCCAAGGTGCAGCTGACAGATTGCCAGATTCCGCAGCGCTTCCACCGAGGCCCCTTTCTCTGGGAAAACGTTGATGGCGGTTTCGATCGGCTCTATGGCATCGGCATAGTGTTCGTCGGCCATTAACCGGGCACCCAACCGGAATTTATTGGCAATGAATGCATCGCGGTGTGCGCCCAGCTCAATGCGGACCTGTTTACCATGGCTTTCTAAAAAAGCCTGCGCGGCCTCCGCTTTTTCCCGCGCCGGTTCGCCCCACGGACTGTCGCCGTATTTAATGTAAACGTTGTAAAAATGCTTCAGCGCTTCGGCGGCCGGTTCCAATGTTTGGAACGCTTCGTATTCGTGACGATAGGTTTCGCCGAGCACATAGCGGCAGCCTGCCACCGGACTGATCGATGAAACGGGAATATGATTTGCAGTCAGATTCTTTTCGATGTTCTGCAACACCTCCGCCTGATCCCACAGCATCGACCGCGCTTCTTTCCATTGACCGTCCTGAAGCATCAGCCGCGCCCACGTCACAACGGAATTTCCATACCACAAATCCATGGTGCCCAACTGAACATCGGCACAATGGGCCAAGATTTCTTCGCGAAGTTTTTTGGCGGCTGTTTTGGAAAGGTCTTTCGTTTCCAGGCGCTGGATGGCGGCATCAGCCACCTGAGCCTTGAGCCGGTGGATGTCTGCTTTTTCGGTGGCAGCGCTCAGCTGATCGGCAAGCTCGTCGTAGGATTGCGCAAAGCCTGTATACCCCAGTAGCAGAACAATGCCCAATATGCCCACTCGTAAACTCATTACGAAAGAATAACAGCCTCATAAAAAGGGTCAACAATCCTTTTTTTGAAGGATTCGAAATCAGCGTTTGCTAATCTCGCGAACGCTCCGTAGATTCATACACTTACAAAAGAGTGGGCCATTAAAACCAATCAGGGAGATTGATCATGAAGCTTATCTACATTGCACTTTTGGGTGCGGCAACAACCTTTGCCGATTTCAATATTCAGGAAGCCATCGACTCCGCAAAGTCAGGCGACGTTATTTCGGTGCCGACCGGCACCTATCATAACCCGCTCTCGATCAAAAAAGGCATTACACTCTCCGGAAAAAATGTGATTCTCGACGTGGTATCCAACGAGCCGGCGATCCTGATCGATTCGTATAAAGAAGTTCTGATTGAAGGGCTCACGATTCAATGGAAAACCGCAAGCAAGCCGGAGAAAGGCGACACGCCTTATGCTGTTTTCGTTCGCAGCGGCGAAGCAACCATTAAAAACTGCTCCTTTGAAGCAGCCGGCTCCGGAACGGAAGCACCGAGCGCAGTTTCAGCACAGGATAAAACCGAGGTAAAGATCAGCAACTGCCGGTTCAACGGATTTGAATATACGATCCAGTTCTGGAATGGAGCTGAGGGCGACGTTGAAGATTGTATCATTATGAATCCCGGGCATTGCGGCATCACCATCGGCAGTGGATCCAGCGCGGAACTGAAGCGCAATATTGTAACCGGCTCGCGCTATCACGGCATCCGCTGCACCGGCGGCGAAATCGACGCCGAATCCAACCTCGTGATCCGGAATAAAAACCGAGGCTTCTACATCGGCAACCGTTCGGCCGTTGGAGAAATCAGCAATAATCTGATCGTCGACAACGCCACCGGCATCAATGTGTTTGCCAATTCGAAACTGGAAATTGATCATAACGTCATCGTTCGTTCCAGCTACGCCGGACTGGCGATTGCCGACACCACGAAGCTGGATATCGAAGACAATATTATCGCGGACAATGAAAAAGGAATCGCTGGTTTTTCTGAAAAGAAAGACGACAACCTCTCCATTTCGATCAGAGGTAAGAATGTGATTTTCGGGAATAAGGTGACCGCCGAAAAAATTGACCTTCCCTCAAAAACCGTTGAAAAAGATCCCGCCTTCAGCAATCCCGATGATGGCCTTTTTAAATCGGCCATCGGCGGTATGGGACTCGAAAACCCCGAAGAACTGCAAAAGCTGTGGATTAAATGGCAGGCCGCGCTCGACGGGAAAAAGTAGAGGCAGCATCCCGCTTGCTTCCCCGCGCGAAGAAAACGAGCGAAACGCTTGTTCTTCTTTCCAGTGACGGAACATTCGGCACCACCAGATTGGAAACAAAACGGACCGCCATATTTCCAAGGTTTGGAAAAACAAATGCCCGTTAATTCGGTAAAGGTCTAGTTCCCCTAACAACTCATGCACAACGTTTATCCAGACAAAAGGAGGAAAGTAAAATGAGCGGAGCAGCAGCCACCGGAGCGTCAACAGCAGCCATAGCCGCAACCATAGCCAATGCCATCAAAGCTTGCGGGACACTCATTCGAGTAGAACCTCAGGAGTTCCTTAAAATTGTTGGGAAACAGGATCAGCCACTGGTTGTTATAAAATCGCCGGGTGCATTTTCTCACTCGACCAAATATCTCACCAGCTACAAAGGATTAGCGTTTCATTGTAAATCTCAAACGGAACTAATGATTCCCTCCAATACTGAAGTGATTCATGCAAAGAAGTTTTCAATGCCCGATATCTAAAATCCCGGCTTGTATCATCAATGGGAGCTTCCTGACTACCGTGCGGGCGGCGGATGGAACAACATAGAGTAAGCATCCCGCTTGCTTTCGCACGTACAGGCACAGCGATCACGAGGTCGTCATTTCCAATGCATGGAACGATAGAGCTACAGCTCAGGCAGGGCGTTTCAATGAAACCGCCGCACTCTTGCCGAGCCATTTCTCCGGGCGGACGGATCGTCGATCCGTCCCTACCCTGCTTCAACGGTATCGCCGGAACTCAGGGCGAATGCCGGTGGGTCCGGCGGCTTCCGCGAGGGAAGCCGGACCTGCGACCACGTCTAAGTTAATCCAGTACTGATTTGTCCACGACCGGCTTTCTAGGCCCGCTCCTATTCCCATTATATTAATTAGGGTTTTGATCTCTTGTCAGCACATCGCTAAAGTCTGATCTGTTACCCGTCAGAAATCCGTGTGCATTCTGTTTAACCAACCGTTTGCCGGCGGTCGCCAAGGGAGTGAAACCAGATGAGTGAAAAAACAGAAATTACTGTTAATACCAAAGGCATGGGCGATGAGATTGTAAAAGCGGTTCATGCGTCTAAATCATACGTAGCAACTGCCTTTTTAACCTTACTGCTCTACTACGTTGGATTCTTCATCATCGGCCTGATTTGCAATATTGTTTTTCTCTCTCAATCGAATGAATCAAAACGAATTACCGGAGCAAATCCATCCGGACGAGGGTGCCTGATATTTCTTCTATGGGTACACATTATCATTCCCGTAGTCTTCATCTTTTTATTCCTGACAGGCGGTGTACTTGTGGGATTGAGTGGATATTAACGATGCTCAGAAAAACCTGCATATTATTCATTCGAGCATACCAGTTTATTTGGCACCCCATCTATCGGGGCGCAAAAGACCGGGGCGTAAATCTGGTGCATTGCAACCTGACCCCAACCTGCTCTGAGTATGCGATTCAGGCGTTCAAAACGCATTCATTCCTTCATGCCTGTAGAGCTTCCTGGAACCGATTGCTGCTCTGCCATCAGCTAGGAAAAGCAAACCAAACTAAACAGGCACCATCCGCTCATCAAAACGCCGGAAACTAAACACAGGGGCTCTACCATGCGTAAATTTCTGATTTCATTCATGCTCGTCATTTCAATGGCTTCCCGTGCCGATGAATACCGCGCGTTCACCGATAAAGAAGGAAGGAGCATCAAAGCAAAAGTTCTTAAGGTGGATGTTGAGGCGAACAAGGTCACGATGGAACGTGACACCAAAAAGGAAACCACAGTTTCTATCGATGTATTTTCTGAGGCAGACCAAATCTATATTAAAGAATGGATGCCCGCCGCCGAAGATTACTCTCACTGGGAAAAAATGGTTGGCAATGGGGAAGCATTAATCCACGAGAAGAAACCGGCTGAAGCCATAGAGAACTATTTTGACCCCGTCATTAAAAAGTTTAACTCCATCTGCAGCGCAAACAGCGCTCAGATCTACTGTGCGCGGGACAGCAAAGAAACATTAGTTTATTTAATGCAGGCGGCCGTTATGAGCGAGGTGGAAGCAGAGGTAGGCGAAAAGGTCCCGGTGATCTGGGGATCACGTTTCGCAAAGCAAAAAAAGGGGGCTGAAGTATGGTCGCAATTCTGGGCCAAGGCTTTCTTCTTAAAGGCATATGCTTTAGTTGAACTTGGAAAACTGAACGCGGCCAAAGAAACGCTGCAGACTGCGGTGGGTTTATCTCCCGTGAATGCCAACTATTTATCGGAACTTGGACACATCTATCAGCTGGAGAAAGACTGGGATATGGCCTTGGCCGCCTATCAGGCAGCCGAAGATTCTATATCTTTCTCACACCCCGATATTCAAGATGCAGAACGGTCACGTGCATGGCGAGGCATTGGATTTGTGTATATTGAACTCGGCCAGCTTGATAAAGCGAAAGAGAAATACATGCAATGCCTTGAACAGAACCCAAACGATCAGCGTGCTGCGGCTGAACTGAAATACATCGAAAACTTATACGCGAAGTGACGGCAAGCTGTTGAAGGCGCATCCTTTTAAAATTGCCCGATATCTTGCCCGCATGAATTCGTTCGCTTATCCCAGCGCGACGTCGAGAATCATCATTACGGAAAACCCAGCCATGGTGGATATAGTGACTATGTCGATATTTTTCTCGTTGCGTTGCGATTCGGGGATTAGCTCTTCCACCACCACAAAGATCATGGCGCCGGCCGCGAAGCAGAGTGCATAGGGCAAAATGTTCTGCATATTCATCACAAATGCCGCACCGATGACACCTGCAATAGGTTCCACGATTCCGGAGGCTTGACCATACATGAAACTCCTCCTTTTGCTCATGCCTTCACGCCGCAGTGGCATGGCCACTGCCGTACCTTCGGGAAAGTTCTGAATGCCGATCCCGATGGCCAGCGCAATCGCGCCGCCGATGGTGGCGGAAGGCAATCCTGCCGCAACCGCACCAAAGGCCACGCCAACCGCGAGCCCTTCCGGAATATTATGTAACGTGATTGCCAACACCAGCAACGTACTGCGCTGCCAGGAGGTCTTCACCCCTTCGCTCTTTTCCATTGAGAGTCCGGGATGCAGATGCGGTAAAAACTTATCGGTCAGTCGCATGAAAATGCCACCGCCCATAAACCCGATAACGGCCGTAAGCCACGGGGTGTGGCCAAGCTGTTCGGCCATCTCAATGCCGGGAGCCAACAGCGACCAGAAACTGGCGGCAATCATGACCCCGGCGGCAAAGCCCAGCATACAGTCCATGAATTTCGGCTTCACCATACCCGGCATAAAAACCAGTGCCGCCCCCAGTGCGGTAACGCCCCAGGTGAAAAGTGTGGCAATCAGCGCCTGCACTACCGGATTAAACTGCATGAAAAAATCGGCCATCTCCAAGCTCCCCTCACCATTGATTTGGTTTGAGGAAAGGATGACATGGAACCGAGTAAGCCCAAAGCGATATCTACTGCTTATCTCCCGGCCTATTTCAGCTCTTATTTATTCAGCGACCAGTCGTAGGAAAGGTATTTAATCTTCAACCCTCCAATACGTTCTCCACTGAATTTCTCGATGAAAGCCGGAACGGATTCAAAGTCGTCGCCGTACCATTTAAAAATCGCGGAGATGGACGCCGTGCCTTTTTTACGATCGATCACGAGCCCCGCCGGAGTGGCGAGATATTTCCGCGCCTGATCGTCGAGCTGGGCATCCAATTGATCCGCAGTATATGCCTCGCTACGGAGAACGGGGCAGCCTTTGGCGGCACAAACCAGCGCCATGTGAACGCGCGGATCGTGATAGTTCGGGCGAATAATTTTATGCTCCAGCGTGTTGAGCGTAATGGTTTTTCCAAACAGTGGAACGGCCGGTTGATCCCACGGCCCTTTAAAAAAGCTGCCGATATCCTTAATGCTCTCCACCGGATAATGGTCGACAATCAGCTGAAGGGTTGCGGCGTTGTAGAGATTGATCAGAAAAGCGAACTGCCGTTTTTCGTCCCACGAATTGAACTCGGTTTCCGAAACCGCACCCGCCAGATCGAGATAGGTTCTCAATGGAATCGGGTTGGCCTGCAGTGCGGCGTAATCCACCCGGCCGTTCACCACATGCTGTTTAAGCAAGGCGTCGAAATCCTGCGCGGTCGCCGTCAGTACGGCCCCAAGGGCGATTGCAAATAAAATGAGTTTTTTCATGGATTCTCTCCTTCATGCATTCGAACGCTCACCGCTCGACATCCAGTAGTCGGGTGTGTTGCGGAATCCTTACACAGGAATCTCTTTCCGTGTAGCGATCGTTTGCCTGAGGAACGAAGGAAACGAAGATCCCGGCGGCCGGCCTCTCTGCGGCGCCACCGCTTCCCTCATTCTTCGGGTAAGCGGTCTCTACACCTGCAACGCGGCAAAATGAAAGCGTCGGATTGGGCGTAGAACGAATCGCCATCGTTCCAATCTTTGGAAAAGCTGTTTGGCTTTCCAAGGATTGGAAGTCGGGTGACTCCACCCAAAAAGCTTCAGCGTTGATTCATAATATTTTGGAGTGAATGGCGGGCATGAATCCCTTTCGTGTAGCGTTCGTTTACCTGAGAAACGAAGGAAACGAAGATCCCGGCGGCCGGCCTCTCTGCGGCGCCACCGCTTCCCTCATTCTTCGGGTAAGCGGTCTCTACACCTGCAATGCGGCAAATGTAAGCGTTGGATTGGGCGTAGAATGAATCGCCATCGTTCCAATCATTGGAAAAGCTGTCTGGCTTTCCAAGGATTGGAAGTCGGGTGACTCCTTCCCAAAAAGTGTCAGCGTTGATTCATAATATTTTGGACTGAATGGCGGGCATGAATCCCTTTCGTGTAGCGTTCGTTTACCTGAGGAATGAAGGAAACGAAGATCTCCGCAGCCGGCTTATCTGCGGCGCCACCGCTTCCCTCATTCTTCGGGTAAGCGGTCTCTACACCTGCAACGCGGCAAAATGAAAGCGTCGGATTGGGCATAGAACCAATCGCCATCGTTCCAATCATTGGAAAAAGCTAATGCCCTTCTATTTACTTGCCATAAGAATCCCTCGAAACCACTATGTCTTTCCAATACAAAGGGTGCGAGTAGTGAGAACAGGCAAGCGGGCCCGATTATCCCTTCAATATTCGGATGTCAGGCAATTTTGCTGATCAATAATATGTTCGCTAGAAAGAAATACAGGACTGCTTAATAATAAATTTTGAGGGTTGGAAATGATAACAGAATTGAGTGGGAACAATTTCCCGAAGGTTGGAAAAATAAAGTAAAGGTGCCAGTTTGCCTAAATCGTCATTGCGATTGACCGGCTACTCTGGATTTGGTTTTTCACCGCATGTAGAGAAAGGTAAAAATAGATTTTGAGAGTCACATATCATGTAGCTGAAAGACAAGATGACGAAGTAGGCGACTGCACCTTGTCCCGACAATGGAGTACATTATGATTTTGGGAGAGTTTGGGAGCGAAAAAACATTTTGGGATCAAACAGAAGCGTTATACAAAAAACAAAAGATGAAAAGCTGTGGTTTAGCAAAGCGCTGTAGCAACATTGGAGAACTCAAAAATTCTCGCATAATGAAGGAGTTTTTCTCGTACTGTCGGTGCATTTTTTCTGACGAATATTTACTCGCTACCGATCTTGAAAAATTTGCTTTAACGACAAGGCACTTCTTTTCCAGAGGGAAACTGACAGAATTTCATAAATCGTATCATGATCAAGTAATGGATTTTTGGAGGAACACAGAAAGATACAGTCAGAAATTTTCTCAGAACGGAGTATTTCTGCCTCCACATAAAAACTCTCTATCTGATTTAAAGCAAAATACTTTACTTTTGGAGTATCTCTATTCTCCTATTAAACGGGGGCCACATAGTTTCCGTAGAGGTAATGATCGAAAATCCAACCCTAATCTTGAGCACTTGCTCGTTACTGATGGGTCAAATTACCTAATAACTAATCGATATTTTTTTATTGCGCCAGAGGGTTCAAAGGAGGGAGTGCGATTGTTTTGGTCAGAATTCCGGTATTCTAAAAAAAATAGTTTTTTGGGAGATTCTAAAATTGTGTTGCGTCCGGCTGTTGACAGCTGGACCAGTGAATATGTGATACCTACCGAGTTTGCTGTTTCGAATTCAACCTTCTATTCTAAAGTCCATAACTGGGATGAAAAAAGAAGTGAGATTGATAAGACAAATAGAAAGAGGAAAGCGCTAGAAGAGATAATTCATGAGAAGTATGAAAAAAATGATGAAGAAAGGAGACGAGAAGCCCAAAAGAAAAAAAATGAGACTCTCAGGCAACAGCGTCAACATGAGGAAGCACAGCGCATCCAAAAAGAGAAAACTGCACGCAAAAATATGCCACCCCCTGAATACTGTACAACATGCGGAGAATCAGACTGGTCTTTGCAAGAAGCGTCACCTAATCTACGTTCTGCTGTATGGGAGTGTGAATATTGTGGAAAAACCACTCGCATTCTTTCTCAAGACCTGAGGCTCCAAACACCCCAGCGTTCTCCCATTCCAAAAAAAGTACAAAGAGACGTGTGGCGACGTGATCAAGGACGCTGTGTGGAATGTGGAAGCAAGGAGAATATTGAATTCGACCACATCATTCCTGTTTCAAAGGGTGGAGCCAACACAGTCCGGAACATCCAGTTGCTCTGCCAAGACTGCAATCGCACCAAAAGCAACAAGGACCCGGGAGAATCATGACCTTCGTTAATTCGCGAGAGGAGACAATATGACAACAGCCAAGGGAAAAGACGATTGGCGCTGGATGGGAACCACTCTGGCATCACCCTTCAACACGGGAACGAGTGTGCTTCCGGTTGGGTCAATTCTCCGGAGCAGTCTCCCTGTCGATGCGTTTGGAAGAAGCGTTCGTCTCCCCATACCTAATGTTTCGGCGACGTTCCTGCACCTCGCTTTCGAGCAGACTTCGCTCGCATCGGAGTTACGTGTAGAGATCGAGACGAAGGCGGACGCCCTTCATACCTGCCCCTCAACATGCATCGACCTATTCCAGGCAGTCATGTCCTCCGCAATCCTCGCTTTCGCCTGCCTTGAGTCACTCATCAATATGCTCATTCCTCCCGATGCAAAGTTTGAGATCGAGCACAAGAAGATAGGGACTCGGGAACTCAAGACAAAGGAGCAACTAGAGAGGGAGCCGACCGAAAGCAAACTTGCTACCATTCTACCTCAACTTCTGGAATACGAAACCCCGAAAGGAAAGAAGGTCTGGCAGGATTTCAAGATGCTAAAGAAGCACAGGGACCGGATTGTACACTTTAAGTACGGCGATCAGGTTGCCGGGGTAAATGATGATCACCTCTGGGGTATCTGGGTCGACGAGAAATGCCCTGACTATGCTGAGATTGCGTACTCGATGGTGAACTACATTGCTTCTCATATTGAGAAGCCCCCGCTGTGGACGAAGCAACTCAAACAGAGTCGCGAGCAATCGCCTCCAGCAGACCTAGAAGCATGACGTTCGCTAATATATAAAAGGAGAAATGACAATGCCAAGATACTACGTAAACAGAAATGCTCAGGCTGATGGTTATCACGAAGTACACACTACCGGTTGCCCTCATCCTCCGAACCCCGAAAACCAAGTTCCTGTGGGAATCCACGAATCTTGTGGTTCTGCCATGATAGAAGCTCGGAACATTTATCCTAATTCAGATGGATGCAAATACTGTTGCCCACGTTGTAATAGACGATAGCTACATAATAAACAGCGAACCAGAGCATGGACCCTTCTCGGACAACGCCCGGCGATTCGGTCAGAGTTTGATTCCCAAGCGGCTTACTTTTAACGTTCATATGGCTGAAGTTTGAGCCGGGCTTTCAGCCCTATTTTCTTCGAAAATCATCTGCGCTTCGCTTCGGGTCAACCGGGCAAAAAAAATTAGACCCATTTTTTTCATCTTTGAAAAAGGACCTTAACGACCGAACCCGAGGGGACCGGTTCCTCCCGGTCTTCTGCTCGAGCGGGTTTAGTCGAGGTGGAACTCGACCCTCCAAACCGTTAAATGCTCTGGCTTCGTATTACTTGCCGATCGTGGTTCGCATCAGCACCAGATTGTCATGCACCAGGCTGGACGACCAGATGAATTGGGCATCGGCGGCGGGGTCGTCAAACAGGTCGGTGAAGTTCGAGTAGGCGGGCTTGTTATCAACGCCAACGTAATCGTTGCTGAAGGTGACGGCCTTTGGCCAATCCTGGTCGTCAAATTCGGCGGCAGACCAGTTTTCCGGAATCGGCCAATGCGCCGCGAACCAGGCCGATCCATCGGCAACATCGTCGGTGCTGCAGTTTGAACTGTCGCGGTGATTCCCGTTTATAATCAGACACTCTTTGCTTTTGAGCGGTGCAACATAGAAGGTCTGTGCTTTCCAGTTTGCATCGGTCACGGAAACGGTTTCTCCGGAGGCGTCTTTGACGACCGCCACCAACCCGGCATCGCCCTGATGAAATGGGGCTCCGCGAAAATTTTCAAAACCCAAACCGAGGTGCTCTTCCCAATCGACGCCCATCACACCCATCGTAAAGGGGCGCTGTGCTTTAAAGCGAATGATGCTGCTGTTGAACGGCGTCATCGGGGCGGGATCGACCGCGAGCAGTTGGCCATTCACGAAGAACTCGAAATAGTTGTCGCCGAAAATGTAGGCCGTAAAGATTTCGTCTCCGCCCGCGTCGAACACCGGAACCTTTTGCAGATCAATCTCCGCCCATCCGGCAGGCTCAAAACCGTTGGCTTCGTTGTATAGATCGGCGGCTTTCGGGCCGGACTGGAAATGCGTTTTCGCGGGTACCGTCCATTCCCGACCATCGGACGATTTGATGGTGCCGACGTTTGCCGTCCGCGGGTTCGCCCCCTTCCAATCGAAGAGCGTGGAAATATCGGTTTGAGCTTCCCCCTGCGTGAAGGAAGGCTGCTGGGCAAACGTAACCACCGGGCCCATGGCCAGTACGATGGCAGCCAAGCGCGACGCGAATATTGTTTTGAACATCGTAAAACTCCTTGGAGATGATTTCAGTTTTAAAAGTGAACACTTGTGTAGAGAACGTTTACCTGCGCGCAGCGCAGGAAACGTTGTGGTCGCTATTCTTCCTTTTCGAGCGCCTGTTTGATGCGCCGTCGGGCTTCTTCGGGCAGCGTTTTCTCTGTGGGTGCTTCAGCATCCGAGGCCTTCTTGAGAACGGAACGAAGCTGCCGCATCTGATGGCTGTAGGTGCGGCACAGTGAACACATCATTAAATGCCCCCGCATCGCCATTCGTTCGCGGAACGGAAGCTCCCGGTCCAGTGACTCCGATACCAGCTTTGAAATTTCTTTGCACGTGCGCATCTTATTGCTTCGCTCCAAACCAGTTTTCGGTCAGGCACCCGCGCAGGCGCATTCGCGCCCGGTGGAGCATGACCCATAGATTGGTCGGGGTGATGCCCAATTCCTTACAGATCAAATCGGAATCCTGTTCTTCGAGTTCGCGTAAGACAAACAGGCGGTGCAGCCGGTCGGGCAAATGTTCCATACATTGGAAAAGCACCCCCATGAATTCCTTCTGTTCCAGAATTTTTAAGGGATTCACCTGCCATTCAACAGGCTTGATCCGCCAACGCCCCTTGCGATCAAAAAATTCCTCTTCCGGAGTTTCCTGATCTGCAACTTTATCGATCGGCAGTTCTCGGCCCTCTTTGCGAATCAGGTCTACAATCTTGTGCTTAAGAATGCCGATGAGCCAGGTGCGGGCGGAGGATCGGCCCGAAAAGGTTTTCCCGGACCTCAGCGCAGCCAGCAGGGTTTCCTGCACGACATCTTCGGCGGAAGCGGGATTATTCAAACGGCTCAGCGCATAGCTGTAGAGCGCATCGCCGTGTTCATCCACCGCTGCTTCCGCATCGAATCCAGTCGTCGGAGGTTCTCCCATTACTGTGCGGCTTCAGTGGCGGCATTCAACAGGACCTCAGATTCGATCCGCTTTTTGTAGTCCTCATTGGCATGAGCAAAATCAATCACCCCATCTGTGCCGACAATGAAAACGGCCGGAACCGGAAGCTGGTGGTGGGATTCGCCGGAGGAGGCTTCCAGATCGATATTGTGTTTTTTGTATCTTTCAATCGTTCCGTCATCCACCGTGAAAACGAGACCAAAGGCCGTGGCCGCTTCTACTTTGGAATCGGATAGCAATGTATAGGACAAATGTCCTGCATCTGCACTTTTTGCCAGTTCCGACGGGCGGTCCGGGCTGATGGCAATAATCTGATACCCCAGTTCGCGGAGCTGAGGATCGAGATCCTGCAAGGCCGCCAGATGGCGGTTGCAATACGGGCACCAGCCTCCGCGATAGAAAATTAAGATGGTCGGCTGCTCCGCAATGGCGGCCTGCAGATCGAAATCAACCCCTTCAGCTGTTTTCAGCGTGGCCGCGGGAATCGGCTGCCCGCTCGTTAAGGGTTTAATTTCTGCTGTTGATGCAAATGCGGCTGACAAAGCAGCCATCAGGATTAGAACTTTCATATGTTTTCTCCAGGTTTGATGACATTAAATGTGATGGAGTCGAACCGAAGCTCTCCCACCTTCTTTTGTACTTCTTTGTTATCGATGGTAATTTCCGACCGCTCGATTTCGATCGGTGTCCGAAAGCCTGCTTCAACCGCTAAACGGATAAAATCCTGCTCCGCCAGCGCACCGCTGAGGCATTCGCCATACAGCACCGGATCATCTACCAGATGGGCCGGAACCGACTGATCCGAATAAACATCCGAAAAATAGAACTGACCGCCCGGTTTCAGCACCCGAAAAATTTCGTGCAGCGCGGCGGGCTTGTCCGGACACAGGTTGATAACACAGTTTGAAATGGCCACGTCGAACGAATCGCTTTCGAGACCGATTTCATCCAGTTTTTCAATCAGCCCTTTATGAAACTCAACATTTGGATGTGCATAACCAAACTGCTTGGCCTGGTAGTCGATGTGGCGGCGGGCAACGGCAAGCTGCTCATCCGTCATATCAATTCCCACCACGGCGCCCTGCGGTCCCACCAAATAGGATGCAATGTAGCAATCACGCCCGGAGCCGGAACCCAGGTCCAGCACCCGCTTCCCTTCCAGTCCGTCGGGAATCGTTAAGCCACAGCCGTAATATTTTTCCAATACCTCGTCATGAATCAGGTCCATGGCTTTTTGAATGGGCGCGGGAACTTGCTTAATCGTACAACAGGCATTGGTTTTGAGATCATCTGATTTTTCAAGCGTTGAACCATAGTACGCGCTGACGGCCTCGTGCTTTTCGGTTTTGTTCAGTGTTTCCATGATTTCCATTTCCTTAAAGTTCACTGCAACTCGCACCATTGGCAAAGCAGGTAAAACAACGGTGGTGTTTCATCATCACACGAGCCCCCATGGCCTCGGCGAGACTGCCGCCCTGATCATACGCCTCGTCGTCATCGACCAGCGTGCAGGCATAAACCCGCATGCGCCCGCCCTTTTTCACGACCATCTTGCTGAAGCTGCACATAAATCCATCGCGTTGCGCTTCGGTTTTATAGGTCGTCATGCAGGATTCGGTAATGTAGGGCACATCGGGATGGGCGTTCGGCACATCAAATTCCGGAAAAACGACGATATGCGTATCCGCCGGAAGCCCAGCCTTTTCAAAGTATGGAACATAGTCCCGGTTTACGGCATCCACATCTTCGCCCGTGGCACTCTGCCGCGCAATCGACACCTTGAAACCTAACCGGTGCAACTCAGACATGGTTTTAAGTGAAAGATCAAAGTTTCCTTTGCCGCGCTCGGCATCGTGTTTTCCAGGGTCTGGAAAATCGAGACTGACGCGAAAAGCCAACGGATATTTTTTATCGGCCAGTTCAGCCACCTGATGCAATCGGTTTAAAAGCGGTTCGGTGGCGTTGGTCAGCACCAGACAGGGATTCAGATCGAGGGCGTAATCCAGAATTGAAACCATATCCGGAATAACAAAAGGTTCGCCGCCGGTAAAAGAAAACTGCTCCGTTCCTAATTGCAGCGACTCCTGCATGAAGGGTTTAACCTCTTCCAGCGTGATGGCATTCAGCCGATAGTCCCCCGGCTTGGAACCTTCCAGACAAAAAGAACAGCGCAGATTACATACTGTTCCCGTATGAAACCACAACTCCTGCAGCTTCTTCGGTTGAATGTAGCCCCTTTTCGGGGCTTGTTTAACGGTCGGATTTTCGATGATGGCCTCGTTCATAGTATTTTCCTTTCATTCCGTAGTCGACCGAATGCAAAAAACCTTACATGCTTTTTCGAGAAACAGGGAAATCGCTGGAGGCTATTCTTTTGCGGCAGCCTCTGACGGTGCATCCGTTTTACGGAAAGTAATCGAGGCGGAGTTGATGCAATAGCGCAGACCGGTCGGGGGCGGACCGTCCGGGAAGACGTGGCCCAGGTGGGCATCGCATTTGGTGCAGACCACTTCCGTGCGAACCATGCCGGCCGACGTATCGCGGTGCTCGGTGATGACCTCATCATTCACCGGCTTAAAATAGCTTGGCCAACCACAGCCGGAATCAAACTTCGTGTCGGATAAAAAGAGATCCGTACCGCAACAGACACAGGAATAGATCCCCAGCTCCTTGTGATCCCAGTATTTCCCTGTGTAGGCCCGCTCGGTACCCTTCTTGCGGGTGACGTAATACTGCATTTCGTCCAGCTGTTCCTGCCACTCTGCTTCGCTTTTAACCACTTTGTTTGTATCCACCGGTGTAATCTCCTCTTTTGCACAGGCCGTTAATGCCACAGACGCCATTAATATTGCTGCCATATTTAATTTCATACGTCACCTCCGAATAGAAGACCGAAAAAGTCTAGTTTCTGTTCAATCTGTAGGCAATGTTTCTTCTTCCAATGATTGGAAGTTTGGGTTGCTTCAAAGACAACAGGGATTTAGTTTCCAACCATTGGAAGCGAGACTTGGTATGGATGACGACTGGATAGAGATTAAAAAAGACCCGGTGCATGTGAAACGCGAACGCGCCAAGGCTAAAGAGCTGCGCAAAAGCACCTGGTGGAAGCAAGAGCTTTCGAAAGGCATCTGCCACTATTGCGGGGAAACCTTCCAGCCTTCGGAACTCACCATGGATCATGTGTTGCCGGTGGTGCGCGGTGGAAAAAGCATAAAGAGCAACTGTGTCCCCTGCTGCAAAGAGTGCAACAACGAAAAAAAATTCCTGACCCCCGCAGAGTTGATCATGCGGGAGCTGGAAAACGAATCGCCGTCGGAAGACGATTAGTCCGGCACCACGGCGTTCACCAGTTCTTCGCCGTTTTCATATGCAGTGATATTCTGCAACGTTGTTTGCGCAATTGCTGAAACGGCTTCTTCCGTAAAATAGGCCTGATGCCCGGTAATCACCACATTCGGGAACGTCGTCAGACGGGCAAAAACATCATCGGTACGGATTTCAAAGGTTTTGTCCTCAAAAAAGAGTTCTTCCTCTTCTTCATAAACATCAATTCCGAGATATCCAATTTTGTGAGATTTCAATCCTTCAATGGCTGCCTTGGAATCAATCAGCGCCCCGCGGCTTGTATTAATGATCATAACGCCTTTTTTCATCTTAGCGATAGAATCATGGTTCACGAGATGATGCGTTTCTTTAAATAACGGACAATGCAATGAGATGATATCTGACTGAGCAAACAGTTCATCCCGACCCACATAGTTGACCCCCAGCTCCAGACAGGCCGGATTCTGGTATTTATCATAGGCAATAATATTACAGCCAAAGCCATTCAGGATGTTGGCGACGCATTCGCCTATTTTACCGGTTCCCACCAAGCCGACGGTGCGGTTTCGCATATCAAACCCAAGCAGTCCATCCAACGAAAAGTTACCTTCTTTCACGCGGGAATTCGCCCAATAGACCTTACGGTTCAGTGCAAGCATCAGTCCAACGGTATGTTCGGCCACCGCATACGGAGAATACGCCGGAACACGAACCACCTGAACCCCCAGCTCCTTCGCGCTGACAATATCCACATTATTAAACCCAGCACAACGCAGGGCAACCAGACGGGTGTTCTGCGCGGCCAGCGCAATTAATACCGATGCATCAACCTGATCATTTACGAAAACGCAGACACAGTCATACCCCTCGGCCAACTTAAGAGTTTCGCGCCTAAGCTTCCCTTCGTAGTAGATGATTTCATGGCCGAAATCCTTGTTAGCAATATCAAAATATTTTCGATCATAGGGTTTGGTACTGAAAAAAGCGATTTTCATTAATGTCCTTTAGTCGTTGTTAAAACAGGTCAAGCTGATCCGGTTCAGGGGCAAATGTCGGGAACCTCATTTCTTCTTTCCCCCCCATCAATGCAATCAGATCCTGCTCTGAACAGGGCTCACCGCGCATTTCCAGCGTTTCCACGATTTTGGCAAAAAGCAGTCCGCAGTAGGAACTGTCTTCTTCCGCGCGGTGAAACGTTCCGCTGGGAAAATTAAAATGCCGGGTCAGAGTCCAAAGCTTGTAATTAGGCAGGTTTGGAAAAACCTTACGGGCGAGCGGGAGTGTATCCAACACCACGCCGCCCGGTGCCACAGATTTATTAAGTTTAATATCTTCGAGCATAAACTTATAATCGAACGGTGCATTGTGCGCTACCAATGGGAGATCTCCGCAAAACTCAGCAAATTCTGCCAGCACTTCGGAAATCTTCGGTTTGCCAATCAGCATATCATCTGTAATTCCGTTCACCGCCGAGGCTTCCTGCGGAATTGGTATACCGGGATCCACCAGCTTTCCGTAGCCTTTCACTGCCCGGTTTCCATCAAACATAACTGCCCCGACCTCCACGATCATATCTTCAGAAGGTTTGGTTCCTGTTGTCTCTAAGTCAAATGCAATAAATTTCATAACAATATAGTACCAATATAGGATGGTTTAATTTCATGCGATCTAAAAGGGGAATAAAAAACCCGCCCAATAATTGAGCGGGTTTTTCTATCACGACTGAATGCTGCTTAGTTAGCAGCAGCCTGACGCTGCATTTCGCGCTGATCGCGCGTCATTCCACGGTCATCAACCTGCGTAGCCTTAACAGAGATTACGAGGTTTTTCTTGGAGGAACGTGAACCTTCTGAACGGAACAGACGGCCGAGGTATGGGATATCACCCAGGAACGGAACCTGATCGCGGAAGGTTTCAGTACGCTCATCAACCAGACCACCCATAACGATGGTGGAACCATCAGCAATAGTGACCTGCGTCTGAATCGCACGGGTTTCGAAGTAAGGCATCAGGATTTGAAGCTCAGCTCCGTTGCCTTGCGGGTTGAAGCTGTCGCTGTCGCCCGTTTCGTAGGAGTTGTAACCCGCAACGTAGATGTCATAGCCTTTAAACTTGGTGATTTCCGGCTGGAGGTCGAGATCAATGGTGTTGCTTTCAGCATCAACCACCGGCGTAACCTTCAGCACAACACCCAAGTCGTAGTCTTCCCAGTCCTGCGGTTTTACAACCGGAGCAGTACGCTGACCGGTTTCCACATCGTAGTCCTGCGGATAGCGGTGAGCTTCAACCACACGGATAATGGCTTCATTACCGGACTTGGTAGTTACTTTAGGAGCCGACAGTACATCTGCAGTACCTTCCTGTTCCATGGCAGTGATAGCCAAATCGAACGGGAAACTGCTGGTGTTCGAGAGAACCATTTCTGCCGGAGCGCCGCCCATAGTTGCGAGGATACCAGTCTGCAGTGATTCAAATGCAGTGCTGTTATTGCGCTGGTTCTGCCCAAAGAGACTCTGACCGGGTGATTGCGTAATCTGCGAATAGCCGGTAACAGGATCGGTATACAGAGTCGGTCCGGTTGGGTTCGTGGCATTCGGCGTAGAGTCGTTCACAGTGCCGGAAGTCGTGTAGCCCTGTGCATTCTGGTAATAGGTTCCACTGCTTTCGAGGCCAAGCCCAGCAAATGTACCGTCATCATAGAGGGTCCAGTTAAAGCCGAGTTCTTCGAGAGCACCTTCGTTGTATTCAACGAATTTTGCTACAATTTCGACCTGCTGAGAGCGTTTCTTGATGGCTTCGTCTTCGAGGTCATCCAGAATATCTTCAACCGCTTTCAGGTTTTTCGGGGTGTTCTTGACGAACAGCTTGTGGAAGTTCGGCTGATAGACAGCAGAAGAACCTTCCGGCCAATCAACAATAGAGAAGAACCCTACCACATCAGCTGGTCCACCTGAAGAAGTGGAAGCAGAAGCATCACCGAAAAGATCGTCAACACCGCCGCCACCGCCACCGCCGGCCATGGACTCAAGTTCTGAACCAACTTCAGGAATCACAACATAGGAAACGAGTTTCAGATCAGACGGAGGAACATATCCAACCGGCATAACTGCAACTGCTTTAGCCTGAACCTCAAATTTCAGGGAAGCCATTTCCACGATATACTGAAGCGCTTCGTACAGGCTCATATCGCGAATGGAGATGGTAATGTTATTAGCATCTTCAACCGGAGAATCTTCCATACCCAACAACAGAATATTTACACCCTGCTTGGATGGGTCCTGACGACGTGCAGTTTCGGTAAGGAAAAGCACAACGTCTTTGATGTTGGCTTCGCGGAAGTCGAGGCTCGGAATCGTGATTTTCTGCAACCGCGCCGTCATGTTGAGTTTCGCCTGTTCATCCGGAGAGATCTTCTTAGGACCATCTGTGTCCGGCGGAAGAGCTACAATTTTTGAATCCGGATTCCAGGAAGCATCCACTTCAGCAAGTGCCTGAGTGCGGCTTGCAAGCTTCAGCACAGATTCTTTAGCAGAAACTTTCTGCGCCGTTCGCTTCAGGTATTCCATCGCTTTACGGTTGTACGGATCTGCTACAAGAACAGCTTCAAATACCGCTTCAGCTTCAACCAATTGGTCGTCTTTGTAGTACTGAACACCCCGGGCGAGCAGATCTGTTTCATCTTGCGCTGCTAAAACTGGCTTGGCAGCGGGCATATCAGTTTGAACAGCGGCAGGCTGTGCGGTTTGAACCGTGGCAGCAGCAGGAGCTGACTGTGCAGCTCCTCCATCAGCAGCATCCAACTGCGCGAATACGTCATCCAGGTCACCCTGGGCTCGAATCGTTTGTGCTCCTGCAAGAAACACAACCAATAGAGACGAGATATAGGTTTTATTCATTTTTCCTTCCCCTCTACTTCTCATAATTAAATGCCAAATAATCCGTGAGTTCACCAGGGTCCACGGCAGGCATTCACCAACAATCATTCACCCTATAACCATTCCTCCGGAAAACATTTACTGTTTCCCATCGGCCAAGCCGACAATTTCGAACACATTTCCGGTTTGAATATCCCTTAAGATCACCTTGTCGGGGTACACACCTAGAACCGTGTACTCATCATTACGCAAAGATAATAACGCGCCCATAGTAACTAAAATGGGGGTTTGATCAAGAATATTAATCAACTCAGCTTTACTTTTTGGATCCAGCGCAATTTCCCCGCGAACCAGTTCAATTTCAGAGCTTCCACGCCGCACAAAAAGGCGTGCAGGGCTCCCGTTTTTAGAAGCCTCAAAACGTTGAACAACAACCCCTTCCACGTTCTCGTTCAGCGAGGCAAAGTGTGTCTTTCCCGTCTCCGGTTTATTCAACTGAAACACAACACTCCCATCCCCGAGCTCCGTGAAACCTTGGAAGACAAGGAAAAAAGGGATGTCTTTTCTCTCCACAAATCGCAGTTTTGTTGCATAAGGCGGGTGCGAATCTGCACTTCTCGGATTTGTGGAACCTTTAAACTCCTCCAGATTGTTAAAACCGTCCTCATCAGGATCCTCCTGAGCATCGGTGGCATTGTATTTGTTCAAGTCGTATTTCAGCTCCCAATCATCCGTAATTTCATCCCCGTCACGATCCAGCTGATTCAGGGTTGGCTGAGGAATTCCGGAGAAGGGGCATATCTCAGCCTCATACGGAATCGGATAGGCGCTGCCGATTGCAACCACCCGGAATTCACCAACCATGAGACCCCGCTTTTCCGAATCCTCGCGCTTAGGCCCCCTTGCGCTTCTCACACTGTTTTCCAGAGCCGGGAAAACCAGTGCCACAGCATCGTTTGACTCGATCGATGAACGGGCATCTATGGGGCTGGAATTCGACCCCATGAACGTTGCGACAATCGACCCCCCTAGACCAATGCCCAGGATACCTAGAATAACATATTCGATTCCGGTTTTTTTCTTTGAGACTGAACTCATCGATTATCCTCCGCCAGGTCAAAATTATATACATCAATAGTCAGACGCACAGAAACCTGCTCATCGCCAGAAATAATACGCTCGGGACGAGACAGCGCGTTCTCTCCGGAGAGAATACCTTCAGCTAAATAACGTACGGTTTCATCACTCTCCTCCCCACGTTTAACGGCAGAGGGATTATAGGCAAGAATGTCGGACTGCGTTTGATGAGAAAATCCGGAAACCACCATAACGTGCGGTGCCCCTGCGAACAAATCCAGCACCCGCCAGACCACCTCTTCCGAAGCAGTAAAAGAAACGGCGATCTGTTCGATGGAATAGATCCCATCCGATTCCGTGTAGGAGGCAGTCGGAGGCTGTAGCTTCCGCCCCCCGGAACCCGGCCGATTTCTCACTGGCCGCCGGCGTACCATTTCCGGTTCATCGGACACTTCAAATACATCGCGCGATATCGTGCTCACAGAAGTTACCCCGCTCTGCACCAGCACGTCGGCCACGCGTTCAACCGAATAGAGCTGGCGCGAAAGACGCGGCACATGTGCAGCCTCCGGCACCGCTCCGCCACTGGCATACTGCGCAAAGCCGGCCTCCAACGATTCCGGCAGCTGCATACCCGCACGCACTGCCCGATTGCGAAAACGCTCGATCACATCCTGCGCCCGCGCGGAAAACTCAGCAGCCTCGACCGAATCGCGCGGAAATGGATCGCGTTTCAACTCTGCCGCCAGCTCACCCACCCGGAATTCCAATTCATCCAGATTATTTTTCAAAACCTCGACGTTGGCATCCGAAGGATACGGATTCCGCTGCTCCAGCCGCGTCAGGTGCTGCAGCTCCTGCCGCAGCCCGGCATTCGCTTTCGACAAACGAACCGCACCGATGGCCAGAACAACCAGCTCAACGAGCAGAAGAACCGCACAAATTCCGCCCCCGATCATAACCGTTCTATTCCGGCAAAGGTTCATAATTGATCCTCCGCAAAATAGACATCCATCACGAACTCGCGTGCAAACAACTTCTTCGAAGGGCGACTGAACACGGTGGTTTTTTCGCTGAACCGCTCGCTGGCTCGCAACGAATCTCTCAATGACCTAACGACATCCTGCCCATCGGGTTCTTTATCCAGATAGCTGACCACCGAAATCCGGATGCCGTTCAGCGGCTCATTCGGAAGAAGCGGCTCGGTGGCAAGCAGGAACATACCTTCCGGTAGCAGCCGGTTGAGCTCCTCCAACGTCTCCAGCCAAAACGTGCGATTCGCCAGTACGTCATCGTAAACGGCCGCCCGGCGGTTCAGCCCGTCAACCTGCTCCTCCAGCGGCAGGAGCTGCTGTTCGATCCGGCTTAGTTCTCGAACCTGTTTTTCGACCGACCCCATCACTGTTCGGGTCTCCGCAAGCTGCAGATTCAGATTAAGGATCCAGACGGCCAACAACAGCACAAGCATGACCGCCGCAGCAATCCAAAGCGGCAGACGCCTTTTCAACTCCTGCTCATGCTGTAAAGAAACCGGTACCAGATTAATGGCCACAGCCTGATCGACCGCCAAACCCATGCAAACCGAACCCGTGGATGCATCAACCGGAAGTGAGAGACGATCGCCGAGGGATTCAGCCAAGCTTCGTTCAGCCAACACACGTTCCGGCGCCCGACCTTGCTGCTGACTTCGGTAAAACGTAATTGAACGCTCGATTTCCTTAACCAGTCGATCCTTAACACTTCCAACCATTGGAAGGGTACGGAAAAAGGTTCGGGCTCCATCAATAAACACTAAGTTTGAAGATTCTGTTCCGGCATCAACCAGCAACATAGAGCTGTCTGTTTTTTCAACAGCCCGCACCGCATTGGCCAGAGCCACGGGAGCCACGCTGATCTTTTCAATGGCCAGTCCATTGGCCTTCACCGCATGCACCAACCCCTCAACCAACTCGGCTTTAACGGCAACCAGCAGCACCTCCGGTTCCGGAACATCAGGATCGATGACGTGCGCATCCCATACCACCTCATCAATAGGAAACGGAATATTCTGAACCGCCTCATGACGAATGGTCTTCTCCAACTGATCACTTCCAACCATTGGAAGTTTCACCAACCGGGAAAAAACCGCCGAGCCCTCGATTGCAATACGGGTCCGTTTGGTTCCAGGTTTCCGGCCATCCATCAGCCGCTTGAGTGTCATCGCCACCACTGCATCCTGCGGCAGTTCGGCAGAAATATCACCAGCGAATTCAGCAAAGCCGGAATCCAGCAGCTGAGGCGTATCGGATGAAGAAAGAGCAAACACGGCCATACGGATGCCGTCTGCCTCAATACTCAATGCTATAATCCGGTCAGTCTTCAAGAGCTCAGTCCTTTTTGCAGGAGTTGGAAATCTTGCAACCGGAGGGCAGTGATAAAAAGAAAAAAGAAGTTAAATCCGGCTCAACAGCTGCTTCGCGGCAACGCCGGGGTCGGGTTCGCGCAGTAAACTTTCGCCCACGAGAATGGCATGTGCTCCCGCTTTTTTCAGCAACACGACATCTTCCGGCGTCTTGATTCCGCTCTCACTCACCAGTGTGCAGCCGGCCGGTGCCATCGCCGCCAGCTCAAAGGTTGTATCAAGCGAAGTCACGAACGTTTTAAGATTGCGGTTATTAATGCCGATGCAGTCGGAGCCAGCATCAATCGCCCGCTGCATTTCCTCACGGTCGTGCACTTCCACCAAGGGCTGCAGTTCCAAGATCTGGATTTCTTTGATGAAGCGGGCCAACTCTTCATCGGTCAGTGCACCAACAATCAGCAGCACCGCCGAAGCACCCATGGTTTTGGCGTGGGCAATCTGCCATGAATCGACCACGAACTCTTTGTAGAGCATCGGGATTTCAATGGCGTTGCGGACCTCGGAAAAATCCTCCGCCCCGCCGCCGAAATATTTGTGGTCCATCAGACAGGAAACCGCACTCGCGCCGTTGGCTTCATAGCCCTTCGCAATTTCCGATGGACTGAACGGTTCGCGGATCAGTCCGGCCGACGGAGACTTACGCTTCACTTCCGCAATCAGCCCCATCGGAGCAGCCCGCAGGGCCTGAACAAAATCAGGGCGGTTTCCAATGTCTGGAAGCATTGCCTGTAACGCTTCCAGGGATTGGAACTTTTTGCGCTCTTCCACTTCAATGCGTTTGTCCGCACAGATCTGTTCGAGAATATTCATGCTACTGATTTCCTGCGCTCTCCCACACCCGCACAATCGGCGCAGTTGAACTGCGACTCAACACGTTTTCAATTGGAGTCCCCACCGAGGAATCTTCCCACCAACGCTCTTCGTTTTCGGAGTTTTCAACGGCCACTTCTTTGCCTTTATAGGTGACGACCAGCGCATATTTATCCTTACGTGGACTGATGATTTTCAGCGCCATTTCATTCAACTCTACTGTACTTGTGTAATTACTTTGTTCCTCAAGAAAGCGATGCACCGTTCGGCAGTGAAAATACTGGGCGGGATAGTCGTCATCGCGAGGCTCGAGCCACAGATAAAAATCAAATACGAGATCATCAATGATTTCCTCTTTTCTTACGTCAAAGGTCGCGACCAACGTCAACGAACTGTTTTTGACCATGAGCCCATCCAGCTCCAGATCTCTCACTTTGATCTCGGGAATGTCTTTTTCAGCTAAGGCCGTCAGGCCAACGCATGCAAGTATAACCGTAATAACCATTTTTTTAATCATGAGTATTCTCCATTAAGTTAACTGCTTACCGGTTCTTCTTCAAATAGGCTTCAATGAACGGGTCGATGTTTCCATCGAGCACACCCGCAGCATTACCGATCACCTCGTCGGTTCGGTGATCTTTCACCTGCGTGTACGGCTGCAGAACGTAGGAGCGGATCTGCGAACCCCAGGCAATCTCCCCTTTATCGCCGTAAAGCTGATCAACCGCCTGGCGCTGCTTGTCCTGCTCATGTTCATAGAGCCGGGCCTTCAGCATCTTCATGGCCGCCGCTTTGTTTTTATGCTGCGAACGTTCGGCCTGACACTGCACCACCGTTCCGGTCGGCAAGTGGACAATACGCACGGCCGAGTCGGTCGTATTCACGTGCTGACCACCGGCGCCCTGCGCGCGATAGGTATCGATCCGCAAATCAGATTCCACAATTTCAATATTAATGTCGTCGTCCAGTTCCGGCGTCACATCCGCCGCAACGAATGACGTATGACGGCGCGACTGCGAATCGTACGGACTGATACGCACCAGACGATGCACGCCGCGCTCAGATTTCAGTAAGCCATAGGCATAGGCCCCGCTGATCAAAATGGAAACGCTCTTAATGCCCGCTTCGTCGCCCGACTGATAGTCCATAATCTGGACCTTAAAATTCTTCCGTTCCGCATAACGAGTATACATGCGATACAGCATATCCGCCCAATCGCAGCTTTCGGTTCCGCCGGCCCCGGCGTGCAACGTGAGATAAGCCCCGTTGGCATCGAACTCATCGCCGAGCAGCGACTGCATTTCCAATGATTGGAAACTGCTCTCCACCTTTTTCAGTTCCGACTCGGCCTCCGCCAGCGCTTCATCCTCACCCGCATCCGCAAGTTCCAGCATCAATTCGGCGTCATCCAGTCCGCCGCTGATGGAATCGAACGGATCGAGCACCATCTTCAGCGATTTGGTGGCGGCAATATTCGCCTGCGCCTTATTCTGGTCGTTCCAGAAATCGGGCACTGCCGCAGCGGCCTCGAGCTTTTCAAGTTCAGCCCGTTTAGCGGCAATATCCAGATAGCCTTCCATTTCGGTCAGCTGCTCACGAAACGCTTCTATTCTTGGTTTCAGTTCTTCCTGCATAGTTTCCTTCCAATGATTGGAACAGCGAAATATACCCGAAGCCACCCCATTGCCAAACCCCGCAGTGTGAAAAATATCAGATGTCAGTCTTCTTTTTTCTGCGCCGTTTCAGGGAGTTGGGAGACAGCACGACCATGACACCGATGCCGATGATGACCGCTCCTTTTGCAAAGAGGTTGCCTTTGCGGGTGTAGAAGGTTTGCTCCATACCCTCGGGGCGCGGGGAAATGGCGGCCACGGCAAGGCCTGCTTTGCGCGGTTTGAGTTTGCGGTCGATATTACCGTAGGCATCGATGGCACCGGAGACGCCGGTGTTGCAGCAGCGGACCATGGGAATGCGATTTTCAATACAGCGAAAGACGGCGTGGGCAATATGCTGTTCGGACTGAGCGGAAGGATCGAACCAGGCGTCGTTCGTTTGATTGACGAGCCAACGGGCTCCGGCCAGAGTTGCGTTGCGGGCGAGCGGCGCAACGATGTCTTCAAAACAGATCAGCACGGAGAACGGGGCTTTGCCGGGCAGCGGCAGAACGGTGCTGCCGGCTCCATGCCCGAAGTCGATATCGATAGGCGTAAACTTGCGCATCAGTCCGGGAAAGGGAACATATTCTCCGAAGGGTACGAGATGCTGCTTATCATATTTCGCGATTTCAGCTCCATTGGTGCCCACCAGAATGGAGCTGTTGAAATAGGTCCGGCGTCCTTCATTAATGGTGTAGTCCATGGTGCCGACGAGAATGGGGGTTCCTTTTTCAACCAGCTTGTCGACCATTTCGTAGCTGGTTCGGTCGTACGTTGAACGGAGAAAATCAGGAATAGCGGTTTCTGGCCAGATGATCAGATCGATGCCCTCAATTCGTTCGGCGGCACTGGTGAGTTCTTCGAGGCGATCGCGGATGTCCTGATCCATGGCGTCGTCCCACTTGGCGGCCTGTTCGATGTTGGGCTGCACCAGCGCCACCTTTACCGCTTCATAAAAGCGCGGGCGGTTGAGCAGAATATTCATGCCGTGCGCAACGGAAAGCGCCACCGGCAGCACCCCGACCATCAATTCGATGTGCGGCTTATATTTGTGCGAGCGGCTTCCGGAGATGTATTGACGGAAGGTGATGAAGACGCCGGCATTCATCCAGACGATATAGGCCGAGACTACGGAGACCCCGCCCCACTTCGCAACCTGGATAATGGCGGGATTTGCATATTGCGAAACTCCGAGCGAATTCCAGGGAAAGCCGGTGAACAGAACTCCTCGCAAATATTCCGAGCCGACCCAGACCGCGGTGACTGCAAACATGAAACGTATATTTTTTCGCAGATTATTTCCGGCCCATTTTTTGGCCCCCACCGAAACGGCAATGGAAAACGGAATGACGTATAGCGCGCAGTAGAGGGCCAGCACGGCAAAGCCCAGCAGAGCACTGAGCTGAAGCCCAACTCCCTCAACCCGGCCGGTTAAATGCCGGAGCCACGAGAGCGACATCATGAAAAACACAAAGCCGGAAAGCAGACCCAGCCACGCTGCTTTTTTCACAGATGCTGACTGAATCGCGAGCATCAGCGGCACGAGTGCAACATAGATGAGTGTGGCGTTTCCATAGCCTGGAAATGAAAGTGCCAGCAGCACCCCCGAGAGTATGCTTCCAATGACTGGAAGCAACGGCGATTTGAGCACGGGATGATCGAGCTTGAAGGCGGGACGTTCTTTATCGTACGCCTTCCGCTTCTTATCCATTTCTTTGAACGATCCAATCATTGGAAATCCATTTCTTATAAATCGAGGTTCATTAAAGAGGGAACCGCCAGCCAGCCGCGGGGTGTTTGCTGCTGCAGCAACAGGTCGGAAATATATTTCAGCAGATCATCAGATTGGGTGAGCGTCTGCTTTTTTGCCGAACCGCTTTCAACGTTGAAAGAGGCAAGCCCTTTCAACCCGAGCACCCCTTCCCCGCCGGATGCATCCCAGAATACATATAGATGGTCGACAATCGCACGGATGGTTCGATAGAGCATCATCTCGTGCTTTTCCGCTTCCGACAAAACCAGCCGGCTGAAGTCGAGCGTCCACATGCGGTCGAGCCGTGCTCCGGCCCAGTCGGCCGGGCGGATGACGCCGAGTGAAAAATAGGGAAGCAGCTGCGGGAAATAGTGTAGCTCGGAAAGAATATCGAGCCAGCGGGCCACATGCCGGTTGTGCGGCTGTTGCGAAGCCAGCACGCGTTCGGCGGCAGCCCGGTCGTTCACCGCACAGAAGGCGCGGGCAATGAGCAGCACCAGATCGGCTCGCTGCACCCCTTGCGGATGAAACTGACGGCAATACATCGCAACCGAAGCAGATACATTATCGGCCAGCGTACCCGCCGGAATTTCCAGTGTTTGGAAAATCTCCTGCAGATGAAGGGTCCAGGCATCCTGCTCTTCCAATGTCTGGAAAGCGGACTCTCTCATTCCCGACCAATGAGGCGCTCAACCTCGTTCATAAACTGACCGGCATCGCGGAAGCGACGATAGACCGATGCGTAGCGGATGTAGGCAACCTCATCAAGTTTTTCGAGCGCCGTCATTACTTTTTTGCCAAGCATGATGCTCGGAATTTCTTTTTCAAATTCCGATTCCGCTTCCATCACAATGGCATCGGCCAGACGTTCTATCTGTTCAACGCTGATGTGGCGCTTGCGGCAGGCAATGTTCAAACTCTTCACCAGCTTATCGCGGCTGAGCTCTTCCCGCCGGCCATCACGTTTAGTGACCTGAAGCTGCGCGCGCTGAATCTCTTCATAGGTTGTGAAGCGATGTCCACAACCCACGCAAACACGACGCCGACGAATGGCATCGCCGTTACGAACTTCACGGCTGTCGATCACACGGTTCTCCCGACCTTCACATTTCGGACATCTCATAGATGTGTACCTCTCCCTGATTTGTGCGCAGACGATAGACTTAAAGCGCGAGTGCGAACAATAAAAAACGCCCCGCATCTGCGGGGCGTTTTCAACTTCCACTGAAGTCCTGCTTATTTTTTCTTCGCAGTTTTTTTCTTCGCGGCCTTTTTCTTGGCCGGAGCCTTCTTGGCGGCTTTCTTTTTCGCCGGAGCTTTTTTAGCAGCCTTCTTTTTTGCCGGCGCTTTCTTCACTGCCTTTTTCTTCGCCGGTGCCTTTTTAGCGGCTTTCTTTTTTGCCGGCGCTTTCTTGGCAGCGTTTTTCTTGGCAGGAGCCTTCTTCGCGGCTTTCTTTTTCGCCGGTGCCTTTTTGGCAGCTTTCTTTTTCGCCGGGGCTTTCTTGGCAGCTTTTTTCTTGGCCGGAACCTTTTTAGCTACTGCTTTTTTCTTCGCGGCTTTCTTTTTCGCCGGTGCCTTCTTAGCAGCCTTTTTCTTTGCCGGCGCCTTTTTGGCAGCTTTCTTTTTCGCAGGTGCTTTTTTAGCGGCTTTCTTTTTTGCCGGCGCTTTTTTAGCTACCGCTTTTTTCTTAGCCGGTGCTTTCTTCGTGGCTTTTTTCTTAGCCGGTGCTTTCTTCGCGGCGACCTTCTTCTTAGCCGGTGCCTTCTTTGCTGCTTTTTTCTTTGCTGCCATTGTGGCCTCCTTGGTTTCTACTCCTGACTAACAAATCATTGATCGTCTCTTTACTACTCATCTAACTTTGCAACCATCTAAAGAGCTCTCAATGTTCGTCCTTCTGATAAGCGTTTATAAGCACAAAGCAACTTTTATGCAAATGGTTTGGTTATAAAAACACCTGATGTTTATGAAGTTACGATGACAAAAATTAACATTGTGAAACATCTGATTTTTTAATGCGGTACAGACACAAAAAAACCGCCTGCAGAACAGACGGTTTTATCTCACGCTGAAGTGCTCTGCGTTTAGAGCTCCTGCGTGATCTTTTCAACGAGGTATGCCTGAATGGTATCGCCTGCGTCGAAGTTGGTGAAGTTGTCCGGACGGATACCGCACTCCTGGCCCTGACGCACTTCAGCGGCTTCGTTCTGGAAGCGTTTGAGCGATCCGATGAGACCTTCGAAGAGAATCTCTTTCCCGCGTTTAATACGGATGCTCGCCTTCGCTGTAATGCGTCCGCTCATCACCATACAACCGGCAATCTTACTCTTCTTGCTCATCTCGAACACTTCTTTGATCTCCGCCTCACCAATCACCTGCTCGCGCAGTTCCGGCTCAAGCAGCCCCTTCATGGCGCTTTCAACATCTTCGATCAATTCATAGATGATGCTGTATAAACGAATCTCAACACCTTCACGTTTTGCGGCGGCGTTGGCTCCGTTTTCATTCCCGGTATGGAAGCCGAGAATGATGGCGTTGGATGCGCTGGCAAGCATGACATCGTTCACGGTTATGTTGCCGACATCGTTAGTGATAATGTTGATCTCAACCTTATCGCTCTTAATACCACTCAGGGAATGAGCAATGGCTTCAACCGAACCCTGCACATCGGCTTTGATGATGACCTTGAGCTCTTTCTTTTCATCCGAAGCTCCGGCACCGAACAGATCGTCGAGCGACATCTTTTTAGGAGCAACTGCACCACCGAGTTGTGCAGCGCGGTCTTCCGCCTGCAGATCCTCGGAAAGATTTTTCGCTTCCTTATCGTTCGCCATCACCTGGAATTCATCGCCGGCACCCGGCACATTTGTGAGCCCGAGAATTTTAACGGCGGTGGATGGTCCGGCCGAGCGCACCTTAACGCCCTGATCGGAAATCAGCGCCTTCACACGACCCCAGTAGTTTCCGCAGATCACCGAATCGCCGACTTTCAGTGTACCTTCTTTAACGAGGATACTGGCGGTCGGTCCCATACCCGGTTCCATCTGCGCTTCAACCACAAAACCACTGGCCGGTTTATTCGGGTTGGCTTTCAGTTCAAGCATTTCAGATTCGAGCAGAATACGTTCAAGCAGACTGTCAATGCCTTCGCCGGTTTCGGCACTGACCGGAACGCATCCAATGGAACCGCCCCAGTCTTCCACCATCACCCCGTGTTCCTGAAGCTGCTGCTTCAGGCGTTCCGGATTGGCAGCCCGCAGATCCATTTTGTTCATGGCAATAATGGTGCAGACACCTGCTGCTTTAGCATGCTTAATGGCCTCGATCGTTTGTGGCATCACACCGTCATCGGCGGCAACAACCAGGACGGCAATGTCGGTCATGTTTGCACCGCGGGCACGCATGGCTGTGAAAGCTGCGTGGCCCGGTGTGTCGAGGAACGTAATCTTGTGATCATCCAGTTCAACGGTGTAGGCGCCGATGTGCTGTGTAATCCCGCCCGATTCGCCGGCCGTGACTTTCGTGTTACGCACTTTATCGAGCAACGATGTTTTACCGTGGTCTACGTGACCCATGAAGGTGACAACCGGAGGACGCGGCATTAATTTATCCGGCGTATCGGGCAACGCATCCTTTTTCTTTGCCACCGCTTTCTTCGCAGATTTCGGCTGTGGCGGCGGGGCTTTTTTCTTTTCTTCTTTGCGTACTGTAAAGCCGTGTTTCGCGCCGATTTCCTTCGCAATTTTCAAATCGATTTCTGCATTGATGGAAGCGAAGACGTTCATCTTCATGAGCTCGGCAATTACCATGTTGGGCTTCATGCCCATCATTTCGGCAAAGTCCTTAACCATGACCTTCGGCTTCTTCAGCTCGATAAGGGTGGGATCGCCCTGCGGTTCAGCCGGAACTGCGGCAACCGGAGCTTCCGCAACCACCTCCTCTGCCGGAGCGTCTACTGTTTCAGCAACAGCCTCTTCAGCCACCGGTTCTTCAGTAGCTGCTGCCTCTTCGGCCGGAGCTTCTGGTTCCTCTTCCACGACGTTGTCTTCGCGGGCTTCCTGAATGGTGGCATACCCGAGTTCATCACAAACCTGAGTAATCTGTTCATCCGAAAGCTCGGAGTCCGGGCCATCAACAGCAATGTCGATATCTCCCAGAATCTCGATCAGTTCTTCGGCCGATACGCCGACATCTTTTGCGGTTTCTTGTACTGTCATCATTCCGTGATCTCACCGTGTTCTTTTATGTACTCCACCTCAGCGGCGTACCAAATTGATTTTGCCTGTTCCGGGGTAATGCCTTCGATGGAAGAGAGGTCGCCCATTTCGGCGGCCAGAATACCTTCCAAGGTCAGGAAACCGGAGAAGACCAGCTTTTCGGCATATTCATCGCCGATACCTTCAATGGCCGCGAGCTTCGTTACTGCAACAGCAACGCGCTCTTCGAAGCCCATGCTTTCTTCATCTTTCTGAATGTCGACGCGCCAACCTGTCAGCTTGGAGGTCAACCGCGCGTTCTGTCCACGCTTGCCGATTGCCAGAGAAAGCTGATCCGGCTCAACGGTAACCTGGACGGTCTGCGTATCGGCATCGGACTCAACATGCTTCAGGCGGGCCGGAGCCAGCGCGTTTGTAATAAGGGTTTTGATGTCATCGCTCCAGCGAACGATATCGATCTTCTCGCCGGACAGCTCCCGAACAATGTTTTTCACTCGCATACCGCGCATACCAACACAGGCACCCACCGGGTCAACGCGTTCGTCGTGCGAGATGACGGCCACTTTACTGCGATAGCCGGCCTCGCGGGCAATGCCCTTAATTTCCATCGTTCCATCGGAGATTTCCGAAACTTCAATCTCGAAAAGACGACGGACAAAATCGGGATGGTTGCGTGAAAGAACGATTTCCGGACCGCGTTCGCGTTCGCGAACATTAAGGATCAGTGCGCGAACGCGTTCGCCCACTTCATACTCTTCAGTAGGAACGCGTTCTTTGGAAGGCATGATCGCTTCACCGTGTTCCAGTTCAATCACTACATCGGAGCGGTCGAAACGGGTCACGGTGCCGGTGATGATTTCACCGATGCGATCCTTGTATTCCTCGAAAATGATTTCTTTTTCGGCATTGCGTATTTTCTGCATGATCACCTGTTTGGCGGTCTGCGCAGCAATACGGCCCATGTGCGGAGGCGTGGTTGCAATTTCCGAGCCATCAGTCAGCCGGCGATAGGCTTTACGTTCGAAGGTTTTACGATCGATTTCAATACGCAGATCATCATCCACTTCACCGTTCTTTTCTGCAACACTCTGCAACGCGAGTTCGATGGCGCGAATAATCACTTCGCGTTCAACACCGCGCTCGCTTTCCATATACTCGACAACGGCCTTCAATTCTGCAGGATTCATTACCGCTACCTCCTTCACTAAACCATTTCATTTCAAATAACTTGCCCTAGAGAGAACAAAAGAGCGGCCAATGGGCCACCCTTTACCAGAGCCAAACTTTCAACAAGTCGAGCAAACTACGCTCCCACCCCCCTCCCCGTCAAGGGCCAATACGGGGAAATCAGGGACCTGGGCGGCATCCGGTTCGAAGTGCTATTCCGGAATCGTCTCCTTGTCACTAAATTCCCAAAGACCGGTATATTGCCAGCCAAATGCTGAATATTGATACCCACTGTACGCGCCCGACCGAGGACGGATAAACCGGAAGGCATTAAAGCCTGAGGGTTTAAATACCACGTCGGAAACATAAGGTTCTGTGGTCCACTCTTCCCAATAGGACAGCGTATCGGGAGTCCCTGCAATCGTACAGGTCCCCAGCCCATTCGCCGCCGGGCAAAATTCAAATGTATTTGTTCCCTTTGTAAAACTGATGGATTTCCCCTCTAAATTAGAAAACCACGTCGATGCCTGTGGATAAAACACCTGCGCTCCCCGATAAAACCTACATGCGTGATTTGTTGAGACCGCCAGGGAAATATCTTCGCCGGCTGTCGGCGAATAATTTTCGCCGGCAAGCGTCCAGTTAATCAGATTGGGAGATGAATAAATTAACTGTTCGCATTGGTTCGAGGTCCCCGCAGTCACATCGCCGCTCAGCGTCAACGCAAGAGGAGTAACCTTCGGCAAGGGCTCATCCAGCGGACTGAACGCTTCGGCCTCCGCTCCAATGCGCAGAATCTCAACCGAGCGCATCACAACATTGGTTAACGGACGGTCCGATGCATCAGTGGCAACTGACCCAATGCTGGAAACCACATTCATTCCGCCCGCCACTTCGCCAAATACCATGTATTTGCTCACATCATCGAAGGAAGGATGTGAAACAAGTGTAATGAAAAACTGGCTTCCGTTACTGTCGGTTCCTGAATTTGCCATCACCAGAATACCGGCATTACTATAATAATCAGCAGTTGGCACCAGCTCATCCGGAAAAGCATACCCCGGTCCACCGGTTCCATTACCCAGCGGACAGCCGCCCTGAATCATGAACCCATCAATCACCCGATGAAAAATCAGCCCATCATAAAACGGGTCCGACCGTACTGCACCGTCCGTCGACACCCAATGCTGCGAACCTTCTGCCAATCCGACAAAGTTTGCACACGTCAGCGGTGCCTCCGCATAATCCAGCCGACAAGTAAACGACCCCATCGTTGTATCAAACGCTGCATACAGTCCATTGGTCAGCTCCGCCGCAGCAGCCTGCACCATCAAAAGCGCCCCTATAATTTTCAACCACGTTCCCATCCTGCTCTCCAAATCTAATGACAGAATTCCGAAAGATGTACAGGATGACCCGCGCAGAATCCAACAAATTGCAAAATCCATGTACTGCCGACGCTTAGCTCTCTGTGGGGCGGACTTTCCTGTCTGCCCTCTCCGCCGCTGAGCAGACCGGAAAGTCTGCTCCACATTTCAGCCTTCAAGGACGATGAGCACCAGAAAAAACTGGTACATGCCCGTCTTAAGAAAGCAGAAAAGAATAAGGGACAGCTGTTCATTCCACTGACGGTCATACTCGAAACCATTTGGGTATTGGAGAGTGCCTACGACTTCCAACGTCTGGAAATTCTAAGCGGCATCGAGGCGCTCACCCAAAAGCCGATCTTTTATTTTGAGGCCGACGACGTGCTCGCCGGGCTGATTGAACACGGCCGCATCACCAGCCTCGATCTCTCCCACCTGCTGATCGGCCTATCCGCAAAGTTCCAAGGATTGGAAATCCGTTCCGTTTACAAAACCCATTCCCTTTTATAAGTGAAATGCGGCGGCGCTTTACCTATTCTGCTGGCACATTGGAAATCGGTCGGAAGTCAAACGTCGGAAGGTCCAAGGTCTGGAAAGGCATTCGACCTGCAACCTGAAGGCCTTCGACCCACTAAAGGAGTGACACATGATACCTATGCTTGTTTTGCTTGGACTCATTGCCGTGCTGATCATCTGGATCGTCGGGATGTATAACGGTCTGGTGGTGCTACGGAACCGCTTTAAGAATGCCTTTGCCCAGATTGATGTGCAGCTGAAGCGGCGCTACGATCTGATCCCCAATCTGGTGGAAACGGCCAAAAGCTATATGAAACACGAGAGCGAAACGCTCGAAGCCGTCATTCAGGCGCGCAATATGGCCTCGTCGGCGGGCAAAGCCGCTGCTGCAAATCCTGGCGATGCCGGGGCGATGGCCGGACTGCTCGGCGCAGAAAGCATGCTGACCGGTGCGCTCGGCAAACTGTTCGCGCTGTCGGAAGCCTATCCGGATTTGAAGGCCAATCAGAATATGATGCAGCTGAGCGAGGAGCTGACCTCGACCGAAAACAAAATCTCGTTTGCGCGTCAGGCGTATAATGATGCGGTCACCGTGTATAACACCAAACGCGAAGTCTTCCCCTCCAACATCGTCGCCGGCATGTTTAACTTCACTGCGGGTACGCTCTTTGAGGTACAAGACGAGACAGTGAAAGAAGCCCCTAAAGTCAGCTTTGGCTAGTGGATGAATGGATTGCTGGATGTTTGGAATATTGATTATTCTAAGCACGCATTCCAATTCTCCATCAATCCCCTCAATCCAATAATCCATTTTCCTTCCCCATGGATTTCTTCGCCCGTCAGGATAGCGCCCGAAAGCAGACCGGCATACTGCTGGTCTCTTTTACGGCAGCTATTCTGCTGACGTCGGCACTGGTTTATTTCGTCATTCTCCTCGGGCTCGAGCTGCTCGGTTTCGATTTTACGCAACTCAGAAAACCAGATGACAACCTCCAGCTCTGGCATGCGCCCCTCTTCTTCGGAACGTTTCTCGTCACACTCATAGTCGTTACCTTTGGATCGATCCTCAAGAAATCGGAACTGAGCGGCGGCGGCCCGATGATTGCCACGCAACTGGGTGGACGGCCGGTGCTGCCCGACTCGCAGGATTTCTATGAGGTCCGGCTCCGGAACATTGTTGAAGAAATGGCGATCGCCTCGGGCGTTCCGGTGCCGCAGATCTATCTGCTTGAAAACGAGCGGGGCATCAATGCCTTCGCCGCCGGTTTCCGCGCCGGTGATGCGGTCGTGGCCGTGACCTATGGAACCATGGTCGGGCTGAGCCGCGATGAACTGCAGGGAGTGATTGCCCACGAATTCAGCCATATCCTGAACGGCGATATGCGGATGAATCTGGATCTGATCGGCTGGTTGCACGGTCTGACGGCCATCGCGGGAGCCGGGAAAGGCATGCTCCACAGCCTGGAACATGTGCGCGGTCGCGGCAGCCTGATTATCGTTATTGTCGGCGGCGGCCTTTTCGCCGTCGGCTCCATGGGAAATGCCTTTGCCGGATTGATTAAGAGCCTGATCTCCAAACAGCGGGAAATTCTCGCCGATGCCTCCGCCGTGCAGTTTACCCGCAATCCCGGCGGGCTGGCCGGTGCTCTGAAGAAAATCGGCGGACTGGTCCATGGCTCCCGCCTGCATGCAGCACATGTGGATGAAGTCAGCCACATGTGTTTCGGCAACGGCCTGCGTGGCACCATGTTTCCCACCCACCCGCCGCTTAAAACCCGTATCCAATGGTTGGAACCCGGCTTCGACGGGCACTATGAAAACGTTACACTCGACTCGATTTACGCCACGCTGGCCCAAACCGAAGGAGCGCCGCGTCCGCGCGATGATCGGGTTCAAGCGTTTGCCGACATCTACGGGCAGGGCAGGCGAGACGCCTGCGATACACCCCGTACCGCAGGCGTCTCGCCTGCTCCCCGCAGAGCAGCCAACCCTCCGAAACCCATCAACGGCCATGCCCTACTGGAATCGATTGGCAAACCGATGCTGCAGCACGAAGAAACGGCCCGCGCCCTGATCGCCTCCATCCCGGATCGGGTTCGTGAATATGCGGGCAGCCCGTACGGCGCGCGCATGCTGATCTATTTTATGCTGCTCGACCGCAATCCTGAAATTCAGGCCAAACAGCTCTCCATCATCAAGCAAATGGCCGAACCCGAAGTTTTCCAAACCTTGGAAGCGGCCGTTCCAAACATTGGAAACCTGGAACACGGGCTATACCTGCCGATCATTGATCTGACCATTCCGGCGCTGCGCTTCCTTTCGGTCGGGCAATACCGCGCCTTTATGCAGGTGGTTAAAGCGCTTGTTTTGGCCGATGGACAGACGGATATTTTTGAGTATGCACTGCAGCGGGTGTTGTCGCATCACCTCGAACCGCTCTTTGAAGGCCGGAACCGCAAGCGCCCGGCCAACTTTTATTCCATCCGGGGCCTGGTTCGCGAAACCTCCATCCTGCTTTCCGTACTCGCCCGTAAATGCCACGACCACGGAATCGAAGCGTCGTCTGCTTTTATGGCGGCGGTCGACCTCATCGACGATCCGAAAACAGAATTCGTCCTGCTCGATAAATCAGAATGCAGCTGGGATCGGCTCGACCTTGCACTGGATAAACTCAACGAAGGATCGGGCCTGGTGAAGAAGCAGATTCTAAGCGCGGCTCTCACCTGTATGATGTTTGATCGCAAAATCACGGTCGAAGAGGTGGAACTGTTTCGCGCCATTGCGGTCACCCTCGACTGCCCCGTCCCGCCCTGGGTCACCCCCTTGGAATTGGATAAATAGCAATGGGATCAAACTATCAATATGGAGGGAAAAAGAAGCGCCGTGAAAAAATCCTGATGGCCCTGATTTGCGGGCCGGCATTCGCCCTCGTGCTTTTTTGCGCCATGTTTTTTCTATCTCATCTGCCGGAATCGGCAACACAAGATCTAAGATATATTCTCTGGCCGGCCGCCGCAACCGGGTGCACCCTTCTCGTAGCAGGAGCAGACCGATTGGGCAAACACTTCAACTTGACTCCTCAGGAATTTGCAGCCCCCGTCGCCTTCAGCTGCACGCTCTGCCCTCTCCTCACCTATGCCCTGCTCTGGATCATTATCACTTAGAAGGAAACCAAAATGAGATTCGAAGACAAAAAACTGAAAGCACAGCGGCGTAAGGCCAGTTGGATCGTCGGCCTGATCTGCGGGCCGGTCTTTGCCCTCGTCTTCTGTGCGGTTTTTTTCATTCCGCCACTGCTGGCCAACTTTTATCTGAACCCATTCCTCTGCCTCATTGGAAGTATTGCCGCCACCGCCCCGCTCGCAGACAAAATTGGAAAACGCAACAAGGTAATGGCCGAGCAGTTTGCAGGACCGGTTGCACTCTGCTGCATGCTTTCGCTCGGGCTCTTTATTTTTCTGCGCTACAGCCTGATCAATTAATTTTACCCTTTGCCGTTGACCGATTTAAGGGATTCACGTATCACCCTCCGCACTATGGAAGAAACGAAGAGCAAAAGAATTGTGGCGATTGTCGGTCGTCCGAACGTTGGAAAGTCGGCCCTGTTTAACCGACTCGTGGGCCGTCGCGTGTCGATCGTGCATGAAGAAGAGGGTGTAACCCGCGACCGCGTGGCGTGCGAAGCCAACTGGGAAGGCGAACGCTTCGAGCTGTTCGATACCGGCGGGCTGGGCCATTTCGGCAAGCAGGCTAAACCGGATCAGATTGTGGCCGGCACGGAATCGCAGGCGGAAATCGCCATTGCCGATGCTTCGTTTATTATTTTTGTAGTCGATATTTCTGCCGGGCTGACGCCGCTCGATCAGGAGGTTGCCCGTATTCTGCACCAGAGCGGACGCACCGTCCTGCTCGCAGCCAATAAGGCCGACAACCCGGAACGCGAAGAAGGCACCTACGACTTCGACGCGCTCGGCTTCCCGGTTTTCCCGGTTTCCGCGCTGCACAACCGCGGGATCAACGATCTGATGGAAGCCCTGTTGCCACAGCTTCCTGCGGAGGAAAATCCAACCATCGATGAGCCGCTGCGCGTGGCCGTGGTCGGCCGTCCAAACGCTGGGAAATCATCCTACATCAATCGTCTGCTCAAAGACGAACGCGTCATTGTTTCCGATGTACCGGGCACGACACGCGACAGCGTTGAAATTCCGTTCGTCATCGGCAAAGGCGAATCCGCTCGCCATTACCAGCTGATCGATACCGCCGGCGTCCAGCGAGATACCCGCGGGAAAAGTGCCGTCGACTGGTTTTCCAACCTTCGGACGGATAAAGCCATCGAGCGCGCCGATGTGGTGATTATGGTCCTGGACGCTGAGACCGGACCCACCACCGCCGATAAAAAAGTGGCCGCAAAAATTATTGCCGCCGAGAAGGGTTGTATTCTTCTCATGAATAAATGGGACCTGGCAAAAGATGCCGACGAAGACGTCACCCAGACGAAATATCTTCCGGCACTGCGTGAAGCGCTGCCCTTCATGGGTTTCGCTCCGGTCCTGTTTGTTTCGGCGAAAGATGGATACAACATTAAGCGCTCGATCGAAGCCATCGACTATGTAGCCGCCCAGACCCGCGTGGAAATCACGACCGGCGTTCTGAACCGGGTGATCCAGCAGGCCGTTGAAAAATATTCGCCGCCGATTGCCAAAGGCAAGCGCCTCAAGATTTTCTATGCCACGCAGTCCGGCACCAACCCGATCTATTTCAAGATCTTCGTTAACGATCCGGCGAATGCCCGCGCCAACTGGCTGAAATATCTGCAGAACCAGTTCCGCGAAGCGTTCGGCCTGGAAGGCGCCCCGATCTTCATCAAGCTCGTGGCCCGCTCCCGCCCAGCACAACGGTAGCCTGAAATCAGGTTAATGAAGGATGGGTTAGGAGAGCCGCTGTTCAACGAATAGCGGCTTCTTTCATTCTGAGAGCACCCGGTTTCCCCGAAAAAGCATCCGATTTAACCGATCACCACCCGCAAATATTATCCGGGAAACCATACAGTTGAAATTCCGGTGAATGGTAAATCAGTCGGGCGAACCGATTTTAACCTGAGCCCTTAAATTCGGCCGAGAATTCGATCCATCACCCAGGCAGTGTGTGCGGCGGTTTTTCCAATGCCTGGATGTTTTTCGTTTTTCAAGAGGGAGTCCCGCATTGCCTCAACGTGCGGAAGCTGAACGGGATTGGGATGTTCGATGGTTACCTCAATCGTTTTAGCTTCGGTCGTCAGTCGAACCGGGGCCTCATCAAATACGGAAAATTCAATCGAGCCCTGGCTGCCGAGAATTTGTACGTGGTCCTGATTCAGAGCGCTGCCGAAGTTCCAGCTTCCGCTTCCCGTAATTCCGCTTTCATGCACCCAGCAGGCAGTCAGCGCATCGTGGGAGGAATAGAGCCCCTGCTGATTGGTTGCAAGGCCGGAGACGTCTTTGAAGTCGCCTAAATAGAAAGCGATCAGGTCCAGTCCATGGCTGGCCAAATCATCAAAATAGCCGCCTGCCGCAATCTGTTTGTCCGTTCGCCAATTGGGTTCTCCGGAAAGATCCTGCGCACTCGGCGGTTTACTGAATTGCCAGCTGACGTGCCGCACATCGCCAATCAAGCCCCGCTCCAACCAGCCCCTGATTTTCGTAAAGCGCGGCAGGGTCCGTCGATAGTAGGCCACAAACAGCGGCAGGTTCTTCGCCTCAAATGCGGAGCAGATTTCGACACATTCGGCATACGTCGGCGCCATCGGCTTTTCAATACAACAGGGCTTACCCACAGCAGCGACCATCAGCGCATAGATATGATGCTGGTCGGGGGGCGTTGCGATATAGACCGCATCCACTTCCGGATCGGCAATCAGTTCCGACGCATCGGTATAAACCTTCGGAACGCCATGGCGCCGGGCATAATCCCTCGCTTTTTTTCCATTCCGTCGCATCACGGCCACAAGTTCAAAACCGGCGGTCTGCTGATAGGCCGGGCCGCTTTTGACTTCCGTCACATCTCCGCACCCGATGATTCCCCACCGGATCTGATTTTTGCCATGCGTCGTCATACTATTTAACCAGACCTGATTCTTCTCTGAAGGAAGCGGCGGCACGCCCGCCCACAGAGAAGGTAATGACAACGATCACGGGTTTCTCAGGCGTCTCCTTCGGAGGGGGAATCAATTCCGGCCCATATACATAGTTCCCGTTTCGGGTCTTCCAGAATACCTGAATTTCATTTCCGCGATACTCCAACAACGGGAACTTGGTTGAAAATTGCCCCTGCGCAACAATGAAGTTACAGGATGCCAATTCATAGGTACCCAAAACTCGCAATTCTGCATCGGTTATCGGCTCATCGGTTGCATTCACAAATTCGAGCCCTGCGATCTCCAGAGGTGTTGAAGCGCAACCTGTTAATCCGAGCAGAAGCAGCGTTGCGGCAAACCATTTCATGATACCTCCCCAATCGATTCGATTTTTTTGATCGCTCATATGCATGCGTTGCATAGTATCGCCGTTTTTTACCGAAACAAGATTCGTCACCCTAAATTAGACATTCCTGAATTAAGGCTCTACACTGCTTCGCATTAACCGAGGAATAGGCCGTGAACTATCAGACTGCATCTTTGCCCGAAACCGCCGAACTGGCGGGTTCCACCAAGCTCATGAATCAGGATACCGTCGTACCGGGCATCCTGAAAAAGCATCTGACCCCGAAAGGCAAGTGGGGCTTTCTTGTCGTGGAAAGCGGGTCGCTTGAATATGTCTGGGAAGATGATACCGAAAACGTGCTGATGGCCGATCCCGGACACCCGATTGTGATTTTCCCCGAGCGCTTTCATCACGTGATCATCACCGGGCCGGTGGAATTCAAGGTTGAGTTTTATATCGTACCCGAAGAAGAGAATAAACCGGAACAATCGGGTGACCGACCCGGGGAGGCGTTTGTCTAATGGATCTCGAAGCCCTTAAAACCATGCATCCGATGGTATGGATCATTCTTGTTGCAGCCGTCGTCATCACCGTTGCGTCATTATTTAATAAAGCCATCAAATTTGCGCTCAAGCTCGCAGTGATCGGCGTGGCCGCCCTGTTTGTGCTCTATTTCCTCGTGCAGGCGAATGTGATTGTTCTTCCGACCTTTGGAAAATGATGTATTAAATCGGACGCTTATACTACGGATTCTCGAAATCCGTATTTAGAAACAGCTCTTCCACCTGATCGCGGGCCCACTGTGTTTTACGCAGAAACTTCAGGCTCGATTTAATGCTCGGTTCCCAGTTGAAACAGCGGATATCAATCAGCGCACCCAGTTCGTCCCAGCCATAGTGATCCACCAGTTGGTTCAAAAGTTTCTCAAGCGTGATGCCATGCAGCGGATTATTGGGTTGTTCATTCATACGTGCACCCTGCCCGATTCCCGTTGAAACCGCCAGTTTTTCCGCTAGGATGCCCGCTCTTTAAAATTTTCACGCATCAATCGGTACGGAGCATTTTCATGGCTTGGACAGGTAAATTAATCGGCGGCGTTCTTGGCTCGCTGCTGGGACCGCTTGGAACGGTGGTTGGAGTCGGAATCGGGCATCAGTTCGACAAAGGCGCAACCAAACTAAAACAGACTGCACAGACGTTTCAGGTGGCTTTCTTCGGCTGTCTGGCCAAAATGGCGCGCGCCGACGGCACCATTTCCAAAGCTGAAATTGAAGCCGTGGAACAGATTATGGCTCGGTTTAATTACACCGGCGCCGTCCGCGAGCAGGCCATCGAAATTTTCCGCCGCGCCAAAGATGATCCCCACACCGCCGCCGATTACATCAACCAGCTTGCCGGCGTAATTCAGTTCAACCCGCAGATCGCCATGACCTTTATTGCGGCCCTGCATGCCGTTGCTGCGGCCGACGGGGTCATCCATCCGAACGAACGCGAAATCCTGCTGCAGGCCGAACGTGCCTTCCGCCTGCGGCCCGGCACCATCGATGCCATGCTCAACGGTGTGCGTGGCAATGCGCCGAACGCACTGGAAAACGCCTATAAAGTTATGGAAGTCGCGCCCGATGCAACCGACGCGGAAATCAAAAAGATCTACCGCCATAAATGCATGGAATTCCATCCCGATAAACTGGCATCAAAAGGCCTGCCGGAAGAGTTCATGACTTATGCCCACGAACAGCTCACTAAAATCAACGAAGCCTACGACCTCATCAAAAAAGAGCGCGGGCTTTAAAAGGTAGGGCGACTTTCGACGAAAGCGCCGCGTCCGAGCGGACCCTATCTAAACTGATCCTTCCTTTGCCGGAGCGCTGCAAATTCCCCCGCGGATTTAACATGCAGGAATGGATTGGTTTGCTTCTCCTCCGCCAGCGTTGAAAAAATGGCAGCAACCGGATTCGCGGCATAAAGAGCGAGCCGTTTTTGCATCGCACCGTTTTCCGGCTCTGCCGACAGCGCAAAGGCCATATTGTCTTCCAGATAATCATGCCCGCCGAAAATCAGGGTTTCATCCGGAAGCTGCTGGATCGCTTCCAAGCTTTGGAAAAATTGTTCGGGCGTACCGCCCATCATCCGGCCGCACCCCCCGCCGATGATCGTATCGCCGGTGAAACAAATTCCAAGGTCTGGAAAAAAGTAGCTCTTGCAGACCGCCAAATGGCCCGGCGTTGAGAGCGACCGGCAGGTGGTTCCAAGGATTGGAAACTCGCGGCTTTCCACCGCTGGACTGGTGGACTGAACTCCCAAACGGTCCTGAAGTTCCCGACATCCCCCCGAATGATCTCCGTGCCCGTGCGTGATGAGAACATTCAAAAGCTGGAGCTCTTCTTTTTCCAAGGTTTGGAAAATCGGCGCAGCTTCCCCGGCATCGATCAGAATCGCCTGCCCGTTCCGGCAGAGCAGATAGTTAAAGGTGCCATACGTGCTGAGCAGCACCTGCACCGCCAGCAACTCGTATTCGCCAAATTTAAAACGTGCTTTAATCATAGAATACCGCCAGCCAGATAGTTTTTTCAGTTTCAGAGGTGGCCGCAACACGATGTTTCTGATGCGCAGGAATCAGCAGATAATCACCGGGTTTCAGCTCAACAGACCGATCTTCAAATTCAAGTGTCGCGGAACCGGAAACCAGCAGCACCCATTCATTCTGGACCTGATCGTACCAGAAATCATCTGGAGATGTATGCCCGTCCGACATAATACGCTCGATCCGAACATTGGAACTTTCGGTCAGTACATCGACCAGTTCTTCAGGCAGTTCTTCAGGTATATTGGAAAACAGGTTCATTCTTCTCCCAGCAGAATTCGCAGCACTACATTGGCCTGCATGTTTGCGCAGATGCCAACGCGCGGGGCCATGAGGCCGCAGCCGGGAGCGGCTCCGGTTTCGCGGTCGCCGACGATATAAATCCGATCGCCCATTTTTCGAACGCCGATGGTTTCGCCGGGACCGAAACCTGCCATGCCGGATGCGGCCACGAGCGGGGCGGTTTTGAAATGCTGCATGAGCATCGCTTTCTGGTCGGGGCGGTCGAAGGCCTCGACCATCACATCCACCTCGCCAAACAGTGCGGGGATATTCTGGGGAGTCACTTTCACACAATGGGCTTCGTAAGTGACGTAAGGGTTGATTCGTTTCAGATTGGTTTCCAATGCCTGGGATTTAGTGAGCCCGAGCTGGTCGATGAAATATTGCTGCCGGTTCAGATTGCTGGGTTCGACGATATCAAAGTCCACCAGAATCAGCTTTCCGACGCCGATGCGGGCCAGCGCCACAGCGATGGCGGAGCCGAGGCCGCCGAGACCGGCGATGCCGACTGTTGCTCCTTTAATCTTTTCGTGGACTCCGGGTGTATGGCGCGAAACCATTAAAGCTTCCAGTTCTTCCGCCGGAGGAATCTTTCCGCGCTGGATCAGGTTTACTGTATCGCCTTCCTGCAACTCGATATCTTCGGCCACGGCGGCACCATTGTAAATCAGCACATCGGCATCGGGTTTCTGCGCATCGCGCAGTTGCCACAGGGTTGAGCCGGCGGCCACCTCCAGTATCCTCTCATTGAGTAAAATTTTCATATAAATGATTAACTGCGATGGAACGGATAATGACAAGAATCAAGAAGCCAATTCTTCCGGACCACCCCGGCTGGTCTCGACAAAGCCGGGGCAATCTGGTAGCACCATCGACTTGTTTAACCCAAAACGAAACGAATATGCCGCAAAAAGAACATAGAGAATCGCTGAAACATGCGAAACGGATCGTCGTGAAGGCGGGCAGTAAGGTGCTGGTGGAGAGTTCCGGTCGGCCGGATGAACAGCAGTTAAAACTGCTGGTAGACGAGCTTGCTCACATCGAAAATCAGGGTGGCGAAGTGGCGTTTGTTTCATCGGGTGCGGTGGGAGCCGGGCTGGATGCTTTAGGCATGAAAACACGTCCTACAGCCATGCAGGATCTACAGATGGCGGCGGCGGTCGGGCAGATTTGCCTGATGAGGCTATATCATGATTTATTCGGTGAAAATGATGTCCGGATTGGGCAGGTGCTTCTGACCCATGACGCGCTGAAACATCGCGAGCGTCATCTGAATGCCCGCAATACGCTGATGAACCTGATCGAAAACCGTATCATTCCTGTTATCAATGAAAATGATGCGATTTCAACGGAAGAAATTAAATTCGGGGATAATGATGTGTTGGCGGCACTGGTGGCGATTCTGATCGATGCCGATGCGCTGATTCTGCTGAGCACAACGGATGGTTTGCGCGATGGAGCAAGTAATCGGGTTTCTTACATTGAGGAAGTCGATGACAACGTGCTTGAACTGGTTAGCGACAAAGCGGATAAGCTATCCACCGGCGGCATGGCCTCAAAATTGAATTCAGCCCAGATTGCCGCTCATAATGGCATACCGGTGGTGATTGCCGACGGACGTAAACCGGGTGTGCTGAAGCGTATTTTTTCCGGCGAAGATGAGGGCACCCTGCTGTTTCCAAAGGCTGGAAATATTTCCAGGCGCAAACGCTGGATTGCTTTCTTCAATCGGGTGGAGGGCCATTTGATTGTTGATGACGGTGCCGTTCAGGCCATGCAGAAAGGTAAAAGCCTGTTGCCGGTCGGCATCAAACAAATTGAAGGCAGCTTTAAAGTTGGCGCGATGGTGAATATCCAATCTTCGGAAGGTGAACCCATTGCCCGGGGTCTTGTAGAATGCTCGAGTCAGGAAATTGACGAACTCAAAGGCCGGAAAACCACCGGCAAATCGGGCGAGATCATCCATCACGATAATATGGTAATACTTTAGAAAGGATATACTTATGAATATTAAAGAACAGGTTCTAAAAATCGGTGCGGATGCCAAAAAAGCGAGCCGCAAACTTGCGAAACTTTCAACCCGCAAAAAGAATGCGATTCTGGAGGCCATGGCAGAAGAGCTGGATGCACAGCGGGCGTTCATTCAGGCTGAAAATGCCAAAGATCTCGCTGCCGGTCGCGAAGCCGGACTGACGAATGCGATGCTGGATCGTCTGGAGCTGACGGATGATCGCATTGACGGGATGATTAAAGGGTTGCGCGATGTGGCGGTTCTATCTGACCCGGTCGGGGAAGAAATCAGCACCTGGAATCGCCCGAACGGGCTGGAGATCCATAAGCGCCGGGTTCCGATCGGTGTTATCGGTATTATTTTCGAGTCGCGCCCTAATGTGACCTGCGACGCCGCCGCTTTGTGTTTTAAAACCTCGAATGCAGTCATTCTACGCGGCGGAAAGGAAGCCATTCATTCCAATCTGGCTATTGCTAATGCCATGCAAAAGGGCGGCGAAACAAAAGGCATGCCTGAAAACTGTATTCAACTGATTCCGACCATTGATCGGGAAGCTGTTAAGGTGATGTGCCAGATGACAGACTATCTGGACCTGATCATCCCGCGCGGCGGCGAGAGCCTGATCCGAGCGGTGATGGAAATGGCGCATGTTCCGGTCATCAAACACTACACCGGCGTATGCCATACCTATGTGGATGTCTCAGCCGACCTTTCCATGGCCTGGAAAATTGCTGAAAATGCAAAGTGCCAGCGGCCCGGTGTTTGCAATGCCATGGAAACCCTGCTTGTTCACAAAGACATTGCCGATGATTTCCTCCCGAAAATGGCTGAAATCTACGATAAGAACAACGTCGAAATGCGCGGTGATATACAAACCTGCAAGCTGATCGGACTAGCTAAACCGGCAACGGAAGAAGATTGGAGCACGGAATATGTGGACTTGATTCTCTCCATCAAAGTCGTGGACGATGTGAGAGAGGCCATTGAGCACATCAACACCTACGGTTCCGGCCATTCGGATGCCATTGTTTCCGAAGATGAGAAAGCAACGGTTAAGTTTCTGAACGAAGTGGATGCAGCGACAGTTTATGTGAATGCGTCGACCCGTTTCACCGATGGAGCTGAATTCGGTATGGGCGCAGAAATCGGCGTCAGCACTGATAAGCTGCATGCGCGGGGCCCCATGGGATTGGAAGAGCTGACAACCTATAAATATGTGATCGAAGGTAAAGGTCAGATCCGCGAATAGTGCCGGGCTTAATCTGCCACAGGAACTGGCTGGCTTTCGGAGTCGGCCTTTTCGTTGGCATCCGGACGAATGCTCACGGATTTTGTCGGATCTGTTTCTGTAACGGAATAGGGCTTAAGCACCCCGATACTTTCTCCGGATTCATCGAGGTCTCTGACTACAAAGATAAAATCTCGCACCAGCAAATTATGTGTTTTGCACATCGCGAGCACCTCTGCCCGCAATTCATCGCTGTAGTAGTGGGTGAATATTACCTCGTCAACATCCTGATCCGTGATGATCTGCTCGAGTTCCTCAAAGTTTCCAAGCACTGGAAATCCATAAACGTTTTTCTGATACAGCCCCGGGTTATCATCAATCAACCCGATAATTTTACGAGGCGCTTTCTGTTGGTCCTCAAAAGTGGCTTGCCGTAGATAGAGGATCGCATTTTCCCCGGCCCCCAGTATCAGCGTTTTTAAATCATTTTCAGAGCTCACTGAAGAGCGAAGCCATGCATTGAGATCCCGAGCCACGCGCAGCGAAGCGCGTATCCCGACGATGCCGATTGCGGCTATGACGGTATGCAGAATTAATCCTACAACGAGTTCTTTTCCGGACAGATCCGAAGCCCAGAGCAGTGCCACATATGCAAGCGCCTCGCCGGCAAGCAGCTGAAGAAGCAGGACCAGCAACTGAGAAATGCGTGACCGGGTCCATACGATTTTGTAGATGTTATAAAAATAGATCGTCGCGAACGGGATGGTCACGCAAACCGCTAAATGCAGCGGAGAGAATGAGCGATCAAGTACGATTCCGAACACAAAATAGGTTGCAAACAAGAGGCACGATACGTCCCAGCAAATTCCGACAAATAAACCAATCAGATTACGTGGTCGCCGAACGCCCTGCAGAACAACCTGCGTGGTGGTCCAAAGCTCTACTTGCGCGATTTGACGAACAATTACGTGTAGCACGACAATCATGCCAACCATGAACAAAGCCACTCGATTATCAGTCATTGCCGTTGCGGCCAGAGCAATTACACAGATAAAGATGGCGGCGCCATAAAGCGCAATCGCAGCTTTACGCTGCGTCATCCCGCTACGCATTAATTTATGGTGAATATGATCAAGGTCCGGACCGAAAACTTTCGTTGCCAGGCCGTCACCCTTTATGGAAGACACAATTTTACGCGCCAAGCGCCTCCAGACCGCCATAATGACATCGAATACAGGTACACCCACCGCCAGCAACGGAACAAGCAAGGCCACAACCATCGACTGCTTAACGTCCGCCTTAAGCGATACAGCAGCCAGCATAAAGCCAATAAACATGCTGCCGCAGTCTCCGAGAAAAATTGAAGCAGGGTTGAAGTTATAGCGCAGGAAACCAAGACATGCTCCGGCAAGCGCAATCAGGACCATTGCATCGGTTGGTTGATGAAGAGAAAGCAGCATACCCGCAAGCCCGGCACTGGCGATCATACCCAGACCGCCGCAGGCACCATCCATTCCGTCAATCAGGTTAAAAGCATTAATCAGCAGAACAAACCAGAACAGCGTTACTCCCAGATTAATGATCCACGGCAACGGCATATGTAAAAAAGCCTCGAAGGTGAAACCCCCGAAAAACATAAGCAGAGCAACTGCAAGCTGACCCAGCAACTTAAACCAGGCCTTCATATCGAACATATCGTCAAAGATTCCGACCAATAATAAGACCAGCGATCCCGCAAAAATAAATAACCAGTCCTGCAACTGGGTTGCACCTCCCAGATTATGCCAAGGCCCAAAGAAAACAGCCAACAACCCAAGGTGGGTGGCAATAAAAACGGCAATACCGCCGCAACGGGGAATGGGGGTCTTATGAATGCGACGTTCATCCGGCTCATCCACCATCTTGAGCGCGGGAGCAATTTTTTTAACCCACGGAACCAGAATCCACGATGCAACCAGACTGATCAGAAAAACTACAATGTACTTAATTAAGAAACTCATTATTAAAAATCTAAACCTGCTCAACGACAGTAGCAGTCCTCGACCCTTTTTAAAATTTTCTAGAAAATAGCAACTATCATGCCTTCTTTTTATAATACAGGGGGGACTTTAAGTTGCCTCTTATGAAAATGGAAGCCATCAGACCGGCTTTTATACGTCTAGCTTCCCGCATATAAATCTGGAGAATCAATAATAAGAACACCTAAAACCGGTTATAAACCTCTGTTTCCAAGGGGTTACAACGTATTCGAAAAAAAAGTGAACATTTCCTCTTGCGCGATCCGGCAAAATGAATACTATATGCGCTCCTTTCACGGGGGTGTAGCTCAATTGGTTAGAGCGCCAGCCTGTCACGCTGGAGGTTGCGGGTTCGAGTCCCGTCACTCTCGCCATTCATTTGGCACAATGTTTTCAAGGGTCTGCTTAACAGCAGACCCTTTTTGTTTTTTTCATCTCCTCCGCCCACTACGGGAAAAACTACGGGCTGGGAGGTTTAATCCTAGATTCGGGAATGGCCAAGTTTACTGCAGCCACAAGATTTTAAAAGCGCAGATGTAGTTGCCTACCTCTAGGGCTTAAAAGCACAGTGGATGTGGTGAAATTGGTCACTCGAAGGGTGAAAATGAAGGAAACAAAAAGACGAACCTTGTGGGTGTGAAGTGTGGTTTGGGATTGATGCCGGTATCATTGAATAAAATACCGTTTCCTTCATTTTCATTCCCGGATCTAGGTTAATAAGTCCGCCCGTTGATTCTGCAGCAAACCTGCCCTCATCGAGGGCTACTCCCCCTCCTTCTGCGGCGCAGCAAGATGATACCGCATCTAAAACGAAAAAGGCGGCCCGAAGACCGCCTTATCACGTTTCACGACTCAATCGTCGCGCGTTATACAGAAAACTCAGTCAACTGATCGAAGTTAAGATATCGGTAGATATTCTCTTCCTTACCTTCAAACTTCGGAGCAACGATTTTCACGTATTCTTCCGGAGTCGGTAGCGATCCCTTCAAGGCAACCACGGCCGCAAGTTCGGCGGAACCCAGATAAACCTGAGCACCAGCTCCCATGCGGTTGTTAAAGTTACGCGTGGAGGTGGAGAACACGGTTGCTCCATCTTTCACGCGCGCCTGGTTGCCCATGCAGAGCGAACAGCCGGGAATTTCAATCCGGGCACCGGCGGCACTGAACTTGGAATAGTAACCTTCTTTGGTCAGCTGATGCTGGTCCATCTTGGTTGGCGGACAGATCCAGAGCTTCACATTGGCAAAGCCTTCGCCTTCGAGCACTTCGCCGGCAGCGCGGAAATGGCCGATATTGGTCATGCAGCTTCCGATGAACACATCGTCCACATGCGCGCCCTGCACATCGGACAGTTTTTTCACATCGTCCGGATCGTTCGGGCAGCAAAGCAGCGGCTCTTTAATTTCGTTCAAATCAATTTCGATGATCTGTTTATATTCCGCATTGGCATCGGCGCTCATCAGCTCGCCGTTTTCAATCCAGTCTTTCACATTATCAATCCGGCGCTGAATGGTTTCAGCATCGCCGTATCCGCCCTTGATCATCTCTTCCATCAGTTTTACGTTGGAGTTGAGGTATTCGACGACAGATTCACGGCCGAGTTTAATGCTGGCGGCAGCGGCGGAGCGCTCGGCGGCGGCATCGGTCAGCTCGAACGCCTGTTCGACTTTCAGATCCGGCAGCCCTTCCATTTCGAGAATACGACCGGCGAAGATATTTTTCTTATTCTTCTTCTCCACGGTCAGCAGGCCTTCCTGAATCGCCTGATACGGAATAGCGTTCACGATGTCGCGCAGGGTTACGCCCGGCTGCAGCTCGCCTTTAAAGCGAACGAGCACCGATTCCGGCATGTCCAGCGGCATCACGCCCAGCGCGGCGGCAAAGGCCACGAGCCCGGAACCGGCCGGGAAGGAAATACCCAGCGGAAAGCGGGTGTGCGAATCGCCGCCGGTTCCGACGGTGTCGGGAATCAGCAGACGGTTCAGCCAGGAGTGAATGATGCCATCGCCCGGACGCAGGGAAACCCCTTTACGATCCATGATGTATTCCGGAAGCGTGGCGTGTGTGATCACGTCGGTCGGCTTCGGATAGGCCGCCGTGTGGCAGAACGACTGCATCACGAGATCGGCATTAAATTTAAGACAGGCCAGCTCGGTGATCTCACCGGCGGTCATCGGCCCGGTGGTATCCTGCGATCCAACGGTCGTCATTTTCGGCAGGCAGGAGGTGCCGGGAAGAATGCCTTCCACGCCACAGGCTTTGCCGACCATTTTCTGCGCCAGCGAATAGCCCTGGCCCGGAGCCGGTTTCGGATTATCCGGTACCACAAAAATGCCGGACTCATCGTTGGAACTCATGCCCAGAACGGCACGCGCTTTTTCAGTCAGCTGTTTACCAATGATCAGCGGCACACGACCTCCGGCACGGTATTCGTCCAGAATCGTGTCGGGCTTAATTGGATACGAAGTGATTTCCTTTCCGTCGGCATCGGTGATCAAACCCTTAATCGGATAGACCTTGATGATCGTGCCGGTGGTGAGTTCCGACACATCGGTCTGAATCGGCAGGGAACCGGAATCTTCAGCAGTGTTAAAGAAAATCGGAGCGATAGTGCTACCGATAATGATGCCGCCGCGGCGCTTGTTCGGGATGCAGGGAATGTCGTTGCCGATGTGCCAAAGCAACGAGTTGATCGCCGACTTGCGCGAGGAACCGGTTCCGACCACGTCGCCTACAAAGGTGACCGGCAGGCTGGTCTTCTCTTTCAGATCGGAAATTTCCTGCGGTCCATTCGGGAACAGCGATCCCCCCATGCAGGTGGAGTGCAGCGGAATGTCGGCGCGCGTGTAGGCGAAGGACGCCGGAGAAAAATCATCGGTGTTAATTTCGCCGTCGACTTTATAGATGACCGTTTCAATTTCTTCTTCCACAGCTGGCAGCGATGTGAACCATTCGCCGTTGGCCCAGGAGGTCAGCACGTCTTTCGCAATTTCGTTTCCTTTATCAGCCAGCGCTTTGACATCATCAAAACGGTTGACGGACAGCACGATATTTTTCAGGGCGGCACCGGCGGTGACGGCCAGCGGTCCCTGCTCGTCGACCAAACGAATCAGGCCGTCGAGATTGTAGCCGCCGACCATGGTTCCGAGCAGCTGAACGGCGCGCTCCGGAGTTATCAATGCGGTGGATTCTTCGCCATGAGCGACTTTAAACAGGAATTCGGCTTTCACCTGTGCGGCCGGATCGACGCCGGGGTTTACACGTTCGGTAATCAGCGCAACCAGCTCGTCTTCTTTTCCGGCCGGCGGGGTTTTCAGCAATTCAATGACTTCCGCAGTTTGTTCTTTGCTCAGGGCAAGTGGCGGGATTCCTTCTTTGGAACGCTCTTCTACGTGAGCATAATAATCTTCAAAAAACTGGCTCATGATTCACCTTCTTATCTTTAGCTGTTGAGTAAACTCCTGATCGCACCCTGATCCGCCAGGGCGAAATCAATTTAGCTTATAATCCGATCATACTTTTAGTTGCTTAGGAAATTCGTTGGAAAATAAAGGTTCACGCGGGCCCTGTCAATTGCGGGCATCCCATAAGCTCATCCGGCGAAATCTTCGCCACGCCCGGAGCAAAATTCAATGATCCCGGAAATAGTCGAGGCCGAGACCCCGCGCCAGTATACCTGCCATTTGCCGGAACGGTGGTGCCCTTCAGCCTGCTTGTCGTACCAGGAGTTAAAGGGATTTGCGCGGTTGGAACGCCAGAAAAAGGCTTCATGATTCCGCTGCACCTCGCTCCAGAGTTCCAGCGCCAGCCCTTCGCCGCGTGCTTCGCGGCCGACCGCAAATTTGGAGAGATAGAGCCCGGATGGATGTTCTTCGAGCAGGACCCCCCCTCGATAATTTTTTTCGATGTAGGCGTGCGCCACCTGCCCCAGAAACCCGTGGTCCAGCAACGTTTTTCCGAAACTCGCTTCAAGCAGTTGCAGCAATCGCGCCCGATCGACCTGTTCCAAACCCTGGAAATGCTGAATAACGCTGCCCTTGCGGAACAGGGTCCCCGCTCCCTTCACCGTGAAGATTTCCTGCAGCAGATTGATCGGCGAGGTGACGGAAAGATGAACCCCCGGCCGTTCTTCAAGCAGCTTTTTTCCAAGGGTTGGGAAATCGAATTCCAGTTTTTCCAGAGGTTGGAAGTTTTCTTTGTGCGTATAAATATATTCCAGCCGCTCGCCCGCCTCGGATTTCAACCCACCGGCCGCTCGAACAAAATGAACGCGTTTCGCGGTATCGGGCAGCATTTCCAGCAGCGCGGCTTCCACATCGAGTTTTTCCGTCACAAAGACCGGCACCTTTTCCTGTTTCCGGGCATGTTCAATGAAGGGTGCGGCCGTACCTTTTTCCAAGGTCTGGAAAATAAAAACAGATTCCACCGATAGCGCCTGCTGCATTTTCAGGGCATTCGGGCCGCTCAGCAGAATGGCGGGTACCAGCTCCAGGCGCAAAAGAAAATGCAGATCAAACGCCAAAACCTCAACCCCGGCTTCGATGCTTCCAAGGTCTGGACAAAGAAGCGCAAAGCATGCGGAGGTGTCGGACTGGAACTTATCGAGATAAAACTCGTATTCGTCCCGCCGCCCGATGCTATCGAGAAACAGCCGTATGGTTTTGTTCAGTGCAATCATCGTTTCGATTAGCGTCGAAACCGTTCAAAAGTTCAAGGGTTAAACGGTTCAAAAGAAATACCTTTTAAACACAGCAACCCTGCCAACCTTAAACTTCTAAAGCGCTTTTTTGGTCTCTTTCACGAGGCGTTTGAGTTTTCCGCTAAGAGCGACTTTTTTTACGTTCGACATGCGGTCGACCAGCAGTACACCGTCCAGATGATCCAGCTCGTGCTGAATGGCGCGGGCCAGCAGCCCCTTGGCGTGAATGGTCTGAGGAATACCGTCGAGATCGATATATGCCGCATCCACTTCATACCAACGCTCCACATTGGCAAAGATTTCGGGAAAGCTGAGGCATCCCTCGGGCCCGACCTGTATGTCTTCCGTATGTCCGGTTACTTTCGGATTAATGAAAACGAGCGGCATTTCAATGCCGGGATTCTCCCGCTGACCGTCGTCGCCCAAATCGCCTTCGGCCGGGATATCAACAATGAACATGCGTTCCGTCCGCCCGACCTGTTCGGCGGCCAGACCCACGCCCTGCTCTTTATACATGGTTTCAAACATTTCCTTCGCCAGATCGCGGATGTCGTCGTTAACCGACATGACTTCCACAGCGCGCTGTCGCAGAATCGGATTTCCATAGGTGCAAATTGGTAAACTCATAGCCGCAAGGTTTTCATGGAGTTCGCTCTGTATGTCAATTGAAATTGAGAAAAGGGAACAACCCCGGTATATCTATGCCAATGAACTTCCCTGAACCATCTGAGATCCTTTTTGCCGCCTTTAACGCGCGCTATGCGCACACTTCGTTTGGTGCGCGCTATCTGCTGGCCAATATGGGCGAACTGCAGACCCATTCAAAATTGATGGAGTTCGACCTGCAGGTACAGCCCCGCATTGCCGTTGAAAAGATTCTGGTTCACAATCCGCAAATTGTAAGTATCGGATGCTACATCTGGAACATTGATCTCGTCACAAAGGTTGCCGCCCTGCTGAAAGGCATCCGACCCGAAATTAAGCTGATCCTCGGCGGTCCCGAAATTTCCTACGAAACCGAAGAGCAGGAAATTTTCCAATACGCCGATTACGTCGTCTGCGGCGAAGGTGAAATTGAAGTCCCGAAGCTTTGTTCCTTACTGCTGGGCAGGCGGGCCGCCTGCGATACAGAAATCGCCGTACCGCAGGCGGCCCGTCTGCTCCACGCTGATCCGGTGGATGTGCAGCAGATCGAACTGCCGTACGATCTTTACTCGGACGAGGACATCAAACACCGCGCCATCTATGTGGAAGCCTCGCGCGGTTGCCCGTTCCGATGCGAATACTGCATGTCGTCGCTCGATCCCTGCGTGCGCTATTTCCCGGAAAGCAAACTTTTTCCAGCCTTTGGAAGGCTGCTTGATCGCGGGGCGCTCAGCTTCAAATTCGTCGACCGCAGTTTCAATATCGATATTTCCTTTGCGCTCAAAGTCCTCGCCTTTTTCAAAGCCCGCTATCAGCCCGGCATGATGTTGCACTTTGAAGTCATTCCTTCCCAACTTCCCGACGAACTGATGGAAGCCGTTTCGGATTGCCCGCCCGGCATGTTGCAGTTTGAGGTCGGCATTCAGACGTTTAATGAAGAAGTCGCACATCGGATTCAACGCCCGCTGGATATTGCTAAAATCGAAACCAATATGCGCCGACTGCGCGATGAAACCGGCGTTCACATTCATTCCGACCTGATTGCCGGACTCCCCGGCGAAGATCTCAAAAGTTTCGAAGCCGGATTCAATCGTCTGCTCGCCCTCCGGCCGCAGGAAATTCAACTCGGCATTTTGAAACGGCTGCGCGGCGCACCGATTGATCGGCATTCCAACGATTGGAACATGATCTACAGCCCGCACGCCCCCTACGAAATCCTCAGCACCAGCCTGATCTCGTTTGAAGACATGCAGCGCATTCAACGCTTCGCCCGCTATTGGAACCTCGTCGTCAACAACGGCCAGTTCATCGACACCGCCCCGCTCATCTGGTCAGGGAGCAGGCGGGCCGCCTGCGATACGCAAGCCGTACCGCAGGCCGCTGGCCTGCCCGGAGAATCCGCCTTCGCGGCGTTTATGCGCTTTTCGGATTGGCTCTATGCAAAAACCGATTCGACCGGGAATCTGCATGTGGTTCGTTTGGCTAAGCTGCTGATGGAATTTCTGACGAAGGAACTCGGGCTTAATGAAAAGGTCGTGGCCGAAGCGCTTTGGTCCGACTATCAGCGCGGTAATCGGCCGGACGTACCGGGGTTTCTGAAAAAATTTGGATTCAACCACAGCCGGCAGGATGCCGGCGATACGACTGTAGCGCCTGCTTCCTGCGGGCACTCACGACAGAATAGGCATTTACAGGAATAATTTATGAGCGAAGAAAATAAATACAGCGGCGGTCAGTTGAATCTGCTTGTGCCGTTTGAACATGTGGAACGCGTCTGCGAGTGGGTTCGCGATGCTTTTGGAAAAGAGTCGATCGAAGTCACCCAGCCGATGGCGGACGAATCGCTGATCGAAATTTATTTTGATTCCCTGCTCGAAGCGGAAATTGCCAAAAAGGCGCTGCCGGATGATCTCTATATCAAAGCGGCCGATGCAAAGGAATATAAGGAGCAGGACTGGACCACCTTCTGGCAGCACCATTTCCAGACCCTGGAAATCGGAACCAGCCTGCGGATTGTTCCGGAATGGGAAGAAACCCCGGACGACGATAAAATCAATATCATCATCAACCCCGGCCTCAGCTTCGGCACGGGAGGACACTTCACCACGAAATTCTGCCTCGAAGCACTGGAAACCAGTTTCCAATCTTTGGAAATCGAAACGATGATCGATGCCGGAACGGGCAGCGGTATCCTCTCCATCGCCGCCATCAAACTCGGAATACCCGATGTGGTGGCCTTCGACTACGATCCGGTCTGTGTGGACCAATGCAATCTAAATGCCGAACGCAACGGCGTGGAAAATAGAATCCATTTTTTCCAGGCCGATGTTCTGCAACCGGGCTGGTATGCCAAACCGGCGGATCTCGTCTGCGCCAATATTCTGACGTCCGTTTTGCTCGATGCCGCGCCTCTGATTAAACGGGCTGCCACCAAACGCATCCTGCTCAGTGGGATTCGGGAAATCGAAGCCGATGCCGTGGCTGACACCTTTATTCAACTGGGTTGCAAAGAAGTCTCTCGCGATGGCGACGGGCAGTGGTGCGGCATCGTGCTCGACGTCTAGCGCAAAGAAAACTCCGGGAGCTCTGTATGCTGAAACTACCACCTCACATCAATCTATTCCGACACTTTGACCGCATCATCTGGTATGCGGTGGCAGGACTTACAGTGGCTACGCTACTCGGCTTTCTTGGGCGTTTGAATTGGATGCTCGAACTGTTCTCTCACTTCCGCGTGCAATACCTCCAAATTGCCTTGTTACTGGCCGGAATCTGCCTCTGGGTACGCCGCAATAAATGCGCCTCGGCCCTCGCGGCTGTTGCTGCGCTCAACTATATATTCATTCTTCCACTCTACCTGGGCAAACCGTCCGCCCCGAATACCAAACCGGTGCGTGCCATGCTCATGAACATCAATGCGCAGAACGGAAACACAGCGCAGGTGATATATGCCATTACCAACGCGAGTCCGGACCTGATTGTGCTGGAAGAAGTCACCCCGCACTGGGCCTTCGAATTATCCCAGTTGGCCACCAACTATCCCCACCATATCATGGAACCGCAGGAGGGTTGCTTTGGCATCATGCTACTGAGCCGCTATCCGCTTGCGCACGGAGAGATCGTGGAGATTGGAAATGCGGGCGTCCCTTCCATCATCACCGAAGTACATTTCCCCGAAGGGGCGGTTTCCGTGATTGCCACGCATCCGCTGCCGCCGATTACCGCTTCCTATGCCCGGGAAAGGAACGGCCAGCTGGAAGCCCTTTCAGCCGTGGTTAAACAACAGAAATATCCCGTGCTGCTCATTGGCGATCTGAACGTAACCACTTGGTCGCCCTACTTCCAGACATTGGTAAAAGAGTCGGGTCTGAAAGACAGCATGAAGGGCTTTGGTTTTCAACCCAGCTGGGCCGCAAACTTCTTCCTGAAAATCCCGATTGATCACATGCTGCACGCTTCCGAAATCAACATCCATAACCGGCAGATCGGGCCTGACATCGGATCTGACCACTTTCCGGTGATCGTCGATTTTACGCTGAAATAGGCAGATCCTTACTCACCGAGGATATAGAGGTGATGCAACATCGAGTTCTGCTCAATCAGTTTGCCGGCAATAGAAATGGACGAATCGATTTTGTTTTTTAATTCGCCGAATCGCTCGCTCGGGAAAACGACATCCGCTCTGACTTTAATTTTTGAATAGACGCCAGACAGCTCACAGATTTCGACCGTCGCTTTCACGCCTTTGCTATCCTTAAAAACAGGATCATAACTGAATTTACTGACGCGCTGAATTTTTCCTGTACCGGTAACGAGTTGATCGCGATAGACTTCTTCAAAACGAGGTTGTATTTTTAAAGCGGTGCTTGAATCTCCGCCATAGAGATCCTGGGCAATCGACTGAACGTCGTATAAAACGATGGCAGGAGGCGGCTCTTCTGAAACAGTCGGCATGGGCTCTGTGCTTTTGGTTGCAGGCTCAACGATCGGCACTGCCGGCATCGGTTCTTCATTAATTTCCACCATCGGGGGCTCCGGAACAATCGGGTTGGCAGTAAAGAGCGGATTGAAAGGCGGCTCAATCGGTTCAATTTCAACAACCTTCTCCACTTGTTCCGCAACGGATCGCGATCGGTCAGTTAACTCGTTGCACACGGAAAGCAACGAGTTCGCGGTGCGTATAATGATACCCGCATCCTTCTCTTTCCCCGGCTTATTTAATTCGATCATTTCATTCGAGACCGATACATCGGTATGAGAGATCAGCAGGTTCGTAATCATGGCCTGTCGATCCGGTGTCAGAAATTCCTGAACCTTTTGCGGGTGCATCCCGCGCACCAGCGCGCGGTCATCGAAGGAGGGATTTCCTGTTTCAATGTCCTGCATCCCGAACGCATGCCCGACCTTATGGATTGCAGTCTGTCGCGTAATCTTAAAATCGACCGGAATCCGGTCATGATAGCTGATGTGATATTTTGTGTAGGTCTTGGAATTATTTCCGCCGCTTTTGGTGAAAGATGAAATGACAATTCGGTGCCCTCCCTTTCGGCCCGATATGGTTCCGGTCAAGCCGAAGTCAGCCGAATTATAACCCAGCCCCAGGTGCTCAGCCGCAACACGCCATTGCTCCTGCTTCGCCTTTGCATTCTTGAGGAGGTTGTAAACCACAACGCCCCCCACCACCATCACGATGAAAAATCCCATACGTTCCCCCTGGTGGCTCAACCCCCGAGTGCAGGGCGTTAACCTCCATTAATAATAACCGCCCTCAAGACATAGCATATCTTCAGGGATCTCGGCAATAAATCGTGAGGGATCGAGGAAAATCATACCGCCGTCGCGCTGACGACGCACCATCGGCGAGCAGATGAAGAGTTCATCTTCGGCGCGGGTGACGGCCACATAAAACAGGCGGCGTTCTTCGGCATCGCCCGATTCTTCAATCGACTTTTTGCTCGGAAACATCTCTTCATTCACAAACAGAATAAAGACCGCTTTCCATTCCAGCCCTTTCGCCTGATGAACAGTGGAGAGTCGGATGGAATCGCGCGTTTCCTCTTCGGCCGGGGCAGTCCCGTTCTCCGCATCGAGATTGGTGAGCAAGGCAATTTCCTGAAGGAATGATTCGGTCGAATCGAACTTGACCGTGAAGTCAATCAGACCATCGATATCCTCCTGGCGAAATTTATGATTATCGAAGTTTTCGATCATATATTCTTTATAGAAGGCCTTCACAAAACGGAAGATGACTTCGCCGGGATCGTTGGCCAGATTTTCCTCGCGATAGGCAAGGAAGATATCCTGTATTTTTTCCCATTCCGGCTTGGCTGCGGCCGGCAGGGCGGCGAGAACGTCCGCGCAGGTTTCCGGGCGTTGCAGGTTTATACGGCCTCCAAGTTTCTTGAAAATCTTCACGGCCGTCTTGGCTCCAACCTTTGGAAACAATTGCACCAATCGCGAAAAGGCCAGCTCATTGGACGGGTTCACCAGGATTTGCAACAGCGTGCAGACATCTTTGATGTGCGCCTTTTCAAAAAAGCGGACGCCGGAGGTCAGGGCATAGGGCAGGCCCGCCCGGTTCAGTTCCATTTCCAGCTCCATCGCATGGAAATGGGATCGATAGAGCACAGCAATCTCGGAAAGCGGCATGCCCTGCCGATTCAGCTCCCGCGCCTTTTCAATGATATATCTTGCCTGCACAGAACCATCGCGCATCTTGGCCAGCTTCGGCTGCGCGGCACTTTCGCGAACAGCCACAAGCTCTTTCTGAAACTGGTCCGGATTGCCTGCAATGACTTCGTTGGCCACCTCCAGAATTTCGGGCGTGCTGCGGTAGTTGGTTTGCAGCTTAAAGCTCTGCGTTCCGGGATAGGTTTTTTCAAATTCCAGAAAGTTCCGAAAATCGGCCCCGCGCCAGGAATAGATACTCTGGAAATCATCGCCCACCACCATCAGGTTGCCATGCGTCTGTACCAGCAGATGCACCAGCTGTGCCTGAATTGCATTCGTATCCTGATATTCATCCACCAGAACATATTTGAATTCCTCCTGATAGAAGAAGCGAATCCGCTCATGCTCGGCCAACAGCTTGTGGGCATAGATCAACAGATCATCAAAATCCATCGAGTTGGAATCGCGTTTTTTCTGCTGATAAAGATTATGGGCCTTGATGACATCGTCGGCTTTCACATCGGAATGTTCGAATTCCTCATCGACCGCAGCAGTCAGGTCGCCCATGCGCCCACTCACTACCCCGAACAAACTGAGCAGCACCTCCGGCTTCGGGAAATGTTTTTTTTCCACACCGATTTCGTCGATGCACGCGCGCATCAGCTTCTTGGAATCGTCGGAATCGAGGATTGAGAAATCGCGCCCGAAACCTAATTTCAATTCATGGGCATGCGAACGGAGAATCCGATTGGCAAACGAGTGAAAGGTTCCACTGTACCCACTGTTAAAGCGCTGATTCACCAAATCTTCGGCCCGGGTCAGCATTTCGCGGGCAGCCTTATTGGTGAAGGTCAGCAGGAGCACTTCGCGAGGTTGGATATTTTTCTCGATCACCAGATAAGCCAGGCGATAAATCAGGGTGCGGGTTTTGCCGGTTCCGGCCGCGGCAATGACCAAAGTCGGGCCATCCGGCGCGGTGACCGCGGCATACTGCTCTTCGTTGAGTTCGTCTTTAAAATTCATCGAAGCACGTTGCCAGATCGTAGACGGTGCGAAAAGCCTCTTCGTAGGTTGATGCTCCAGCATCGATCCTCCGTACGAAGGGACGTAGCTGGAGCTACATCCTACTTCTCTTCCGGCATAAATTTACGAAGAGTGATGGGATCGAGGATTTCGTCGAGCCGACCGTTGAGCATCTCGAGGACTTCGTCGGTGACCAGATCTTCGACGAGCCCGAGGTCGTCGGGGGAGGAGCCATCGGACACCATGAGGTCGAAGATTTTTTTGGCCGTCACGTGCTCGGGAGCCTGCAGCAGCACGTAGCCATCCAGCCCTTCGGTGGCGACCGGTCCTAGCAGGTTGGCACGGGTGAGCACTTCGACGATTTCATTCATCAGGCGGATCGGAATGTTATTGGCGCGGGCATAGTCAACGGTGTGCACAGCGGCTTCCGAACCCTGGAAGACACGGACCGCTTCCTGCATAACGGAATAGGCGACCCACAGCTTGGAAGTCATACTGGCGCGAACGGCAGCCTGTTCCTCGGCATAGGTATCGCGGTTCTGAATGGCAAAGGCCAACTCGGCACCGAACAGCAGAATGGTCCAGCTCATTTGCAACCAAAAGAGGAAAATCGGGATATAGGCAAACGTACCGTAAATTTTACTTAACCGTGTGACCCCAACCCCCAGCTTGACCATCAGCACCTGAAAAATAATGGCAAGAAACGCACTGGTGAATCCGCCGATCAATGCCGCACGGAATTTTACCTGCGTGTTCGGGATAAACATGAATACGGCAACAAACGCAACGGTCATTAAGAATACAGGCCCAATTTGAAGCAGCAGCGAAATGAAGGGGCCCAACCAGGAAACCTCGGAGGAAAATGAGGATAAGGTCAAAGACAGGTAGTTGGAGCCAATCATAAGAATCGGTGTCACCACGAGCACAGACAGGTAGTTTCGAACCTTATCGGCAATACTCCGCGGAGACTGGACGCCCCAGATCTGATTGAACGATTCCTCGATCCCGCTCAACAGCTTAAAGATAATATAGAGAAAAATGACACCCCCGAAGGTGCCCAAGGCTCCCATATCGGTTTTTTCCACCAGCTCAACGAGGTTATACACTGCTTCCTGCACCTGTGGCATTTCCGCTGACCACTCAATCAGTTTTTCCTTGGCGGTGGTAAATCCGATGGCGCTGGAAATGGAAAAGAGAATCACCATAAACGGAATCATGGCCATGAGCGTGGAATACGTTAGAGCTGAAGCATGGAGCTTGCAGTTATCGTCCTTCACACCTTTCAGCACCAGGTGAATCACCCGGAGCGATTCCACCCCGAAAGACCGCAGCTTGGAATCGTGAACAAGATCAATCCGCCAAAGGTCGTACTGCAGGAAATGAAAAAACGTCTTCAACTTTTCTATAAAGGTACCAGCCATTAAACAAACTCCCGCTCATCAATCAACGGGGGAATGGTACGTTTCTTTCCAATCATTGGAAAGCGTGAAACGTGAAACGTGAAACGTGAAACGTGAAACGTGAAACGTGAAACGTGATTTTTTTTCAAACCCTGGAAGCCCGTCAACAGGATTCACGACTCAATCATAACTCTTCACGATTCAATAGCTGAGGGAAACACCGGCATAGGGACCATCGTTGAACGATCCAATGCTATTGTACCAAAGCCAGCGGTAGCCGGCCCGTAACTGAATAAAACGGCTGCCGAAACTGGCGGAGAGATCGTAATCGCCAATATTATAGACAATACCTGCGATATCGGCTTCATACCATGCCGGACGGAATTCGATGCCAAGCCAATCGGTCGGGAAGTATTTGACGGGAAAGGTCAGTGCGGGTGAGCTGTCGTCGGAAATATCTCCGTTCTGAGTTGCAACACCCAGCCCAAAGGCGAGTTCAACCACGCCGGGAAACAGATCGCGATACTGCAGACCATAGCGCAGCATGCCGTAAAATTGATTCACACGCTGGGTCAATCCGGCCAAACTGTCATCGTATTTCGTGGTGCGGGCCTGAAAGCCCAGCACTTTATAACCGAGCTCAAGCCGGGCATCGAGAGCATCATTATCGCCGTCGATATATTGCCAATTCAGATCCGCGCGAACATACGGCAGACCCGCCTGCCCTTTATTGTGTTTCGGCCACATCAACCCGCCATACTCTTCTGTGGCCCAGCCCTCTTTTTCAGGCGTCATGGCGGCCGCCGGATCATCGGCACGATATGCAAAAGGCGCGGCGACCACCCAGCTCCAGAAATCGCTCATAAATCCACTGCCACTATTGTTGTGCGAAGGATACGTTCCGGAACCGAAAGGGGAAGTAGCCACATCAGAAGACGCGGCATAAGCAACTTTAGGCGGCGGATCAGACGGCTTTTCCTCCGCATTCTCTTCCGTCTTTTTCTTAAGATCGCCCAGGCCTGCACCCATAGCAGAACACGCCAGCGAAACCGCCAGCGTGCTCATCCAAAAACGATACTGTGTTCGAGCCATAGTTTTAGCCCTGCAGAATCGCTCCGTTGCTGGCATTCGTTGCCATCTTGGCATAACGCGCAAGCCAGCCGGTTGTGAAGCGCGATGCAGATTCCTTCCAATCCTACCAACGTTCCACAAACGCTTTTTCGGACAACTGTACCGATAGTTTATTTTCGGAATGTCGATTCAATGATGTCTCCTTCACGAATCAGGCCCACCGCTTCAAGACCGACCAGCTCTACATCACACGCCGATGCGGTTAAATTCAAGGAGGGGGCTTTTCCGAAAATTCATTTGATTCCAAAAATTTGGCACCGTAACTGCTTTCTCTGCGAGTATGCAGAAACCGATTTATCACCGTAAACCCCAAGGTCTTAGCGACCCAACGGCAATGCACTTCAACAAAAAAACCTGCAAAATATGGGTTAACGTTGGTCTTGCAGAACTAACTCATGATAACTGTGAACACTATTCGATTGTTGATTGCTATGGAATTACGATTATTAAAAGTTCGTTGCGCAACGCCTGCGACGAAAAGAGTCGAAGGGAACGATCCCCCCTCTCGCCCACACACAATAACCGAAGCAGGATTGCCCGGATCAGCGATTCAGGTACCCTCCAAAAACCACTTATTAAATTTAATTGCTCTAAATATCAAGACCCTGCGAAACCCCGAACCTCAAAAAGAGAAGAATAAAGATGAACTCAATATCAAAAATAGCAGCTCAGGATATGTTTCAATCCGAATTGGACGCAGAGAATCTTGTCCGGGAAATCATGGAAAACATGACCGACAATATTTATTTCAAAGATCTAAAATGCCAGTTTGTGCTCGTTAACAAATCGTTCTGCGAATGGGCAAAGCGTTCACAGGAAGACGTCATTGGGAAAACGGACTTCGATATTTTTTCGGCAGGCCCTCATGCGCAAGCCGCTTTTGACGCGGAACAGGAAATCATAAAATCAGGGCTACCCCTTCTGGGTATAGAAGAGGAAGAAGTGTGGCCGGACGGGCATGTGACCTGGGTCTCGACCTCTAAAATGCCCTGGAGAAATAAAGACGGCGAAATTATCGGCACGTGCGGAATTTCGCGAGATATCACCATCAACAAAAAACTCGAGGGCCAATTAGCCCAAGCACAAAAGCTGGAATCCGTCGGCCAGCTCGCAGCGGGAATTGCACACGAAATAAACACACCCATCCAATTCGTAAGTGATAACCTCTGCTTCCTTAAAGATTCGGTTCAGGAACTGCTGACCCTAGCTGATCAATACCGCCAATTCATCCAATTCGCAAAAAAAAGCGGATTCGATCCTGCAAGCATCAAGGAGCAGGAAACATTTTTAGATGACGCTGATATGGAATATCAGACAGAAGAATTGCCCAAGGCCATTGAGCAGTCGCTCGAAGGAACCGACCGCGTTTCAAAAATTGTTCGTGCTATGAAGGAATTCTCACATCCGGGCAGCTCCGAAATGTCGGATGCCAACCTGAATGAAGCCATCGAAACCACTCTTATTGTGACAAACAACGAATGGAAATTTGTGGCAACCGTCGAGACGAATTTTGCCAAGGATCTTCCTTCCGTTCCCTGCCTCATCAGTGAGCTCAACCAGGTGGTACTCAACATGATTGTGAATGCCCGCGATGCGATCGAGGAGACGGGAGAAATGGGAACCATTACGCTCTCAACCACCTACGATGACCACTGGGTGATTGCCCGAATCAGCGATTCAGGAGCGGGTATGCCCGAAAACATCCAGTCCCGAATTTTCGACCCATTCTACACCACCAAGGAAGTCGGCAAAGGCAGCGGCCAAGGATTGGCCATCGCGCACAACGTCATCGTCAACAAACACGGCGGCGAGTTAAACGTAATAAGCAAACCGAGCGAAGGAGCCACCTTCGAGATCAAGTTGCCCCGGAAGCAGAATCCCGAAGGTAGCGCAAAAGCATCCTAAAAACCCGGCCTGATTCCAGACCGGTTCCTCCATTTACGTGACCCGAAGTTCTAGGCTTCAAGAATCGCTCCGTTGCTGGCATTCGTTGCCATTTTGGCATAACGCGCAAGCCAGCCGGTTGTGAAGCGCGGTGCAGGTTCCTTCCAATCCTTCCGACGTTCAGCAAGCTCTTCGTCGGACAGCTGAACCGAAAGTTTATTATTTGGAATGTCGATTTCAATGATGTCGCCTTCGCGGATCAAGCCGATCGGACCGCCTTCGGCCGCTTCCGGAGAAATGTGGCCGATGCAGGCCCCGTGGGTGCCGCCGCTGAAGCGGCCGTCGGTGATCAAAGCGACCTTATCGCCGAGACCCTGCCCCATAATGTAGGAGGTCGGGGCGAGCATTTCCTGCATACCTGGTCCGCCTTTCGGGCCTTCATAGCGAATCACCACCACATCGCCAGCCTTCACCTTATCGGCCAGAATGCCTTCACAGGCTTCTTCCTGCGATTCGAAGATGACCGCCGGACCGGTGTGCACCAGCATTTTCGGGTCGACCCCCGCGCTTTTCACCACGCAACCACCTTCGGCCAGATTACCCCAGAGAATGGAGAGGCCGCCGGTTTCGGAATACGCATGCTCGAGATCGCGAATACAATCCAGATCCTTACTCGCAATGCCTGCAATATTTTCGCCGAGTGTTTTTCCTGTAACGGTCGGGCAATCGAGAGTCAGCAGATCTTTCTTTTTCGCGGTTTCCGCAAGAATGGCGCTGATGCCGCCGGCCGCATGCACATCCTCAATGTGGTAGTGCGACGAAGGCGAAACCTTACAAATGTTCGGTGCCTTTTTGGAAACAGCATTAATCCGTTCGAGGCTGTATTCAACGCCCGCTTCTTTAGCAATCGCGAGCGTATGCAATACGGTGTTGGTGCTTCCGCCCATGGCCATATCGAGCGCGAAGGCATTGTCCAGCGACTCCTGCGTGACGATATCACGCGGCAGCGGTCCATCGGCATGTGCCATTTCAACAGCGCGCTTGGCGGCATCTTTCCAGAGCTGATGGCGAGCCGGATCGAGCGCAAGAATGGTTCCATTGCCTGGAAGTGCAAGGCCGATGGCTTCGCAAAGGCAGTTCATGGAGTTTGCGGTGAACATGCCGGAACACGAGCCCTGCCCCGGGCAGCCTTTGCATTCGATCTCTTCAAGCTCTTCATCCGTAATTGTGCCCTGCTTATGTTCAGCCACTGCTTCGAAGACGCTGATCAAGTCGACCACTTTTCCATCCTTCGTCTTGCCAGCCTTCATCGGGCCGCCGCTGGCGAAAATGGTCGGAATGTTCACACGCATGGCACCCATAATCATCCCCGGAACAATCTTGTCGCAGTTCGGGATGCAGATCATGGCATCGAATGCATGTGCTCCCACCATGGTTTCAACCGCATCGGCAATCAGCTCGCGGCTCGGCAAAGAATATTTCATGCCGGAATGGCCCATCGCGATGCCGTCGCAGACGCCGATCATATTAAATTCAATCGGTGTACCTCCGGCTTCGCGGACAGCGTCTTTCACAATTTTACCGACCTGATCCAAATGCGCATGACCCGGAATGACTTCATTGAAAGCATTACAGACCGCGATGAACGGCTTCTTAATGTCTTCCGACGACATTCCAGTCGCCCGCATGAGACTGCGGTGTGGGGCTCTTTCCAATCCTTTTTTCGTTTTATCACTACGCATAGCAGGTCCTTTTCTTAAGTCGGTTAATGGGTGCGAATATTACCAGAGCCAGCCACGAAGTAAATCACGTCCTGAAATGAATACCCACCGAAACGTGATCGGAACGCACATATTAAATCATCTCTTGGTATATATTTTGCTCTATACACGTAAATTTCGCACGAATTATAAAACTACGATTTAGAAAGATCATTTACACCATGGAACGGGAAAGCAACCATCAGATTAAGTGGCGCACCACTTCCGCCGGCACGGCGGCATATTTTTCCAAACCTTGGAAAAAGGATGCCGCTAAGTGAGCACCGGCAAAAATCGCGTACTCTTGATCGGCGTCGATGGCATTGGCCTGTCCGACCTTAAGAAATATAATCTGAAAAATTTTCAGTCGGGCGCAATCAACGGTTCATCCGGAAAGATCTGCAACACCGCCGCACTACCGAATGCCGTTGCCTGGACAGGGCTGGCCACGGGCTGCTCGCCCGATCACCATGGTATTTTCGGCCCGTCGACTATTGATCAAGATAGCGGTCAGGTCCGGGCGGCAGGTCCCTCCGACTGGAATCGTCCCCCTGTTTGGGAACTGCTCAACCAACATGATCTGACAACCCATCGTTTCAACATTCCTGCCCGCCATCCGGAAGCCGAGCAGGAACATTGCCTGACCATTTCACCGCTCTTTTTTAATCAGATTCGAAACGGCAGGCTCAGCCCGCTTCGCAGCGTGCAACCGGCCAACTTTTTCGATGCCACCAAATCACTGGCCATTCCTCCTTCGCAGGTGGACCGCGCCACGCTCGAACTTTTTATTCCGGACATTGAAAATCAGGATGCAGCAAAACATCCAGACATTTCCAACATTGCGGGCAGTATTGCCTCGAATCTCTCCATTCAGGCCATTGCCGGCCAGGCCATGGCCGAACTCGACTGGAATTTATCCATCATCCGATTTTCGTTAGCCGATGAAATTAATGCCATTCTCAGCAAAACCGACGAATCCACCGGGCTCTTCAGCAGCGTGCGCGAAGCGACCTTCCGTACCCTGAATCTATGCCTCGGCTCCTTCCGACGTCTTGCGGGCGACCACACGCTGATCCTCTGCTCCATGAAGGGCGACGGCGGCGGTTTTGTTGCCTTTGAAGGTGCCGAAATCCGCGCTGGTGCAAAACTGATGGGGCCCCGCCCGGAAGATATTGCACCGACTCTCCTGAACCTCATGGGACTGGCCCCTACAGATCAGATGAGTGGCCGTGTGCTGGAAGAAATTTTTTGCACGCCCCCTCAAACCGCTGCCTGCCGCGCTCTTCCGGACACGGTTAAAATGGCTCCGCCCACGCGGACTGAATCCGGCTGGCTGCTTGAATCCTCCGAACTCTACGTCGCCCCCTGGCGAATAGAAATGCTTACCAACCGGCAAAAGGCAGCTGCCCATCAGGATCGTAGCCAGTGGTTTAAATCGCTCCCACATCTACTCGAACTGCATGTTGCCGCTCCGTTCTCACTGGAGCAGGCCCTGCCGCTCTGCCAGGCGTTGTTTCACGCCGGTTTACTGAAAGAATCAATCCAGCTGATGAAATGGGCGACAAAACTTCACCCCGCCGCCCCCATCGCGCCCATACTTCATGCCCTGATCGCCTATCATTCCGGAAATGCTGAAGCCGCCATTAAACTGATGGATGCCCACAAGCGCGACCAAACTGTGCTGCCTGATTGGAAACAGTTCCTCGTCGAAATCTATCTGCACCTCAAACAATCCGGAACCGCACTGCTCCTGCTGAACGAACTGCTTGCCGAACACCCCGACCACACACTGGCACTGATTTCAAAATCAGAACTGCTGACCGCCCGCGGACAGGCCGCAAAAGCCGCAGAAGCGGCACAGCTCGCGGTCGAAACCGATTTTACGTCTGAACGGGCGCATCTGGCCCTATCCCGTGCGTTGCTCCTGCTGGGACGGAAAGAAGAAGCTCGCACCGCCGTGGTTTCAGCCTTGAGATGCAGCCCGGAGTCGCCTGCGGCACTCAACGCACTGGCCACCTGCATCGAAGAGGAAGATCCCTGGGGAGCAGAAATGATGCGTGTCCGTGCGGCATCATCCACGCCCGACCGTCAAATCGAAAGTCGACGCTGGCAATACCAACTGTTCCTACAGGATGCCCAACGCAAAATGCAGCTCGGGAAGGCCCACTTGATGCATCCCGACGAAGTCATCCATTTTACCGAAGAACACCCGCTCCCGCTCGGACATTTGGAACAAACCGAAGCCATTGTGGCCGGTTCTGAAACCGCCCTGCTTCGAAAACCTATGCTCGCGAACGAACCGGCTCGTGTGGAGTTTCTTCAACCCCCTGCCATTGAACTGTTCCAAGGTGTACTGGACCGCTGCCGCCGACTTGGGATTCAAACCCTTCGAACCTGGTCGTTTCAGCAAACGGGCAGTCCGCTTTTCCAGACTCTGGAAAACCACGGTTTCAAAAATTGGATGCAAATTAATCAATATCAGATTAACGGGGCCGCCGCCTTCGAGCAGATGAAACCGCTCGTCGATCGCATTCCCCTGCCCGCGAACAGTACCATTGTTCCGCTGAATGACGTTTCCTGGGAAGCCGTCCGCCACTTTATTGCCCGGCATATTCCCGTCACCGACGATCTGCTCGGGCCGGATGGCTATCAGCATATCTCCGCCGAACTCTCCGCCGTGGCATTGCAGCATAATCAGATCGCCGGAGTATTCATCAACCGGATCAAAGACGATGTTCTGCATTGTCCCTATCTGGCCGTTGATCCGAAATGCAGAAACCGCTGGGTGCTCCCGCACCTCTTTAAAACAGTGGCCGAAGCCGGCATGGAATGCGGCTATACTGAAATTGAATTCATGACACATCCCGCGCACTTCCCCGCCCTGCATGCCCTGCTCCAACGCCTGGAACCCCAAGAGGAAATAATGTTCCAAGGCCTGGAAATCGCCGTCGCATAATAAAAGCCGCCCAACCGGACGGCTTCCAAACATTGGAACGGGCTGCGGCTAAAATTTAATAGCCAGTACCGCGCTGTAAAGGGGGCCGTCGCCGGTCAGATCCACTTCATATTCTCCAAGAACTGTTTCCAGGGAATACTCACTGGAGAAGCCCTGATAGCCCGCTTCAAACCCCAGCTCAATTTTTTCGCTCAACAGTAGGTAAAGGCCGCCCTTCACTCCGTACGAAGTATACATCAGTCCGCCATCGCTTCCGTTCAGATCAACCTGTCCAAAGCCGAAACCGAAATAGGGCGTTCCTTCTACGATGATGTATTTACCGATCTGATAGGCGAGGCCGATCTGGCCGGTGATCCCAAATACGTCGGCATCATATTCATCGCCGTTATCGGTTCGTGTTCCTCCGAAGCTCGAAACAAAAAGTCCGCCGCCCAGCGTATAGCCGAAGTTAGGATTTTTTTTAAACCAGATCCGTTTAACCGCGAGCGCTTCCAACTGCCACCCATCTTCCTCATCACAGGGATGATTAATGCCTTCAATGTCTTCTTCGGTAATGCCAGGTGCTGTGCCGACACTGATTCGCACTGAGATGTCATTTTTCTTCTGCATCGCGTCCTCGTCAGCCCATCCCGAAAACGTAAGCCCCGCAATAGCCGCCATTAAAAAAATCCCTTTGAAATGCATCGAATTCTCCTTTGATTGATTTCACTGTAACAGCCGAGATGCTACCGGCAACAGCTTCCATTTACAACCGGCTTTTCCCGCAAGGACTGACGGTGAACATCGAGTTGGCGGGATGAACCGACAGAGGCTGAGGTCTACACCGGCAGATGTACCGTTCCCGGCAATCCAGACACCGGAATATAAAGTGGCTCACTCTATAAATATCCGCTTGCGCTGCTATTCGGACATGGCACACTCCCGCCGTTCTTGTGTTCAAGGAAAGGAATGGCCCAAGTATGGAAATACTGCTACTCATTGCAGGGCTCGTGCTACTGGTTTTCGGAGCTGAAGTTCTGGTGCGAGGGGCATCCCGGCTCGCTGCTGCGATCGGCATTTCACCGCTGGTGATCGGCCTGACGGTCGTCGCGTTCGGAACCAGCGCGCCGGAAATGGCCGTCAGCACCGCCTCCGGTCTGGCCGGCCAGACCAATCTGGCGCTCGGCAATGTGATCGGCAGCAATATTTTCAACGTCTGTTTCATTCTCGGCCTCTCGGCACTGATCACCCCGCTGGTGGTGTCGCAGCAGCTGATCCGGTTCGATATTCCGCTGGTGATTGCCGTTTCAGGAGTCGTCTATCTGTTTTCCCTCAACGGAGCGATCAGCCGCCCGGAGGGCTTGGTGTTATTTGCTGGTATCATCGCCTACACCGGATTTCTGATCCGTCATAGCCGCCGGGAAAACAAGGCTGTTCAGGACGAATACGCCGAAGTCTACGGCGAAAAAAAAGCTCGTTCGCCCAAGCTCCTGCTAAATAATTCCGGACTGATTCTCGCTGGGCTCGGACTGCTCGTGCTCGGTTCAAAATGGCTGGTCGCCGGCTCGGTGGTGATTGCCCAGAAGTTGGGGGTCAGCGATCTGGTGATCGGGCTGACGGTCGTGGCTGCCGGCACCTCGTTACCCGAACTGGCAACCTCGGTCGTGGCCGGCCTGCGCGGGGAGCGTGATATTGCGGTGGGCAATGTGATCGGCAGCAATCTGTTCAATCTGCTGGCGGTGCTTGGGCTGGCCGGGAGCGTTTCGCCGGGCGGTATTTCTGTATCGCCTCAGTCTCTTCGGCTGGATCTGCCGGTGATGGTGCTCACGGCCCTTGCCTGCCTGCCGATTTTTTTCACCGGCCGCCGCATTGCACGCGGTGAAGGCGCGCTACTGCTCGGCGGCTATCTGGCCTACACCGCCTGGCTCGTCGTAACCGCTGTACGCGGCTGATGCGCTCACTTCAGCTCTGAGGCCACCTGCTCCAGCCGCATACACACCTCAGCGCTCAAAGGCGGCATTTCGGCGGCGGCGATGGCGGCGCGGTAGTCGGCGATGTTTTTGGCACCCATGCAGATGGTATGGGCGCCGGGCTGATCGAGCGTCCAGCGAATCGCGGCTTGCGCCATCGTCATGCCTTCGGGCAGGCACTTGGCCAGCACGGCGAAACGGGCATAGTCTTCATCGGCGCACCAATTGGAGCGGTTGTCGTCGGCGCGGAATGCCGGTTTCTTATTAGCGAAATACTTTCCGCTCAGTCGGCCCTGAGCCATCACGCCGCGTAGCTGCGTGCCGAGGTTATGTTCCTGCGCCAGTTTCCAAAGGTTGGAAGCCGGGTCGAGCAGGCTGGTCGGAAACTGAACCACTTCCACATTTCCGGCATCGGTCATCGTTTCCAATAGTTGGAAGTCGCCGGTCGATATCCCATAGGCTCGGATTTTTCCGTCGGCCTTCGCCTGCTCCAGAATCGCCCGTCCTTCTTCAAGGTCGTGCAGTTCCGGCGCACAGTGATAGAGATAGACATCAATGTAATCCGTGCCGAGCCGTTTGAGCGATCCCTCCAGACTCGGAAGAATGGTCGGCGGGGAAGAATCGTCGATCCGCATATTATTCTGGCCGACACGGTACCCGAATTTGGTAGAGATTACCCAATCGTCGCGCCGGCCCTTCAGCGCTTCGCCCACGCGCCGTTCCGATTCCCCGGCGCTGTATTGCTCCGCCGTATCAATCGCATTAATCCCGAGATCACCCAACTCATGAATCATCCGGATTATATTTTCTTTTCCAGGGTCTGGATGTCCATCCGGCTTGCCATTAAAAAACAACGGCCCGCCCAGCTGCCAGGCGCCGATGGTGAGAGGGGAAACAGAGATGCCGGTGCGGCCCAGTGCATTGAGGTTCATTTAAATTCCTTTGTTTTGTAATGCGTGAAACGTGACGATTGAGGCGTGAAAACCAATCACGTTTCGCGCCTCAATCGTCACGTACCCTACCAAACCGTATTGATTGATCCACCATCCACGGCAATGGTCTGCCCGGTGATATAGCTCGCGGCGTCCGACAGAAGAAAGGCTCCGAGTTTACCGAACTCTTCAATCGTGCCGTAGCGGCCGAGCGGGATTCCGCGTTCGTTCGCGGATTTTATTTCTGAAACAGATACATACTGTTTCTGGGCATTCATTCCATCCAGCGTCTGAACGCGTTCGGTATCAATCCGGCCCGGCATGAGATTGTTGACCCGAATATTTTCGGGGGCCAGTTGTTTGGAAAGGCTCTTCGCCAGACTCGTCACACCGGAACGCATCACATTCGACAAAAGCAGGAAATCGATCGGCTCTTTCACGGAGATGGAAGTGATGAATAGAATGGAGCCGCCGCCCGCTTCGCGCATCAGCGGCAGCACGGAGCGGATCATACGAACTGAGCTCATGAGGGTCAGCTCAAAAGCCGATTGCCAGGCCTCATCATTAAAATCATCGAACGTCCCGGCAGGCGGCCCGCCGGCGTTGACCACGAGTTTATCAACACCACCGAAGGCATTCGTCGTATTTTCCACCCATTGGAAAATGGAATCGGCGTCGGAGACATCGAGTACATTCGGCAGAATCTCCGCCTCAGTTTCTTCAACCAGCGTGTCTGCCGCCTCAAAAACTTCCGACTCCGTGCGGGCACCGATGGAAACCAGTGCGCCTTCTTTGGCCAATTCGCGGGCAATCCCATAACCCAGCCCCTTGCTTGATGCCGCCACCATCGCCACTTTTCCATGCAGTCCAAGATCCATCTACCTTCTCCATTATTTTCAAAGTAAAAATCTAACGCCGATCATTACTCCGGCATCCGCCGCCGCGTGTGTCAAGACCGGCAACCCGTAGCCGCCGAATTTATCCGCCGTCCACCGCCAGAAAACAGAACTGGCCACCAGCACACCAAAAATCAACAGGAGCCATGGTCGAAAAATCAGCTCATGCAACACGAGAACATGATAACCCGCAAACATAAAATCCTGCCAGCAGAGAGGAACAAAGTGGTCCGGCGCAATGCCGCGCCAGTGAATCTCCTCCAGCACCGGATGGATGATGGAAAAATAAGGGATCATCAACAACCACGCCAGACCGGTCAGCCCGTAAAAAGACAACCATACCGTGAGCCTGGTATACGGAGATTGAAAAATCGGCCACATAAAATAGACCACCGGTGCGGCCATGGCGCAGATGATGACGGATGGAATCAGCAACGGTGTGCGCATTCCGCCCCAAACCGTTTTCCACAAGTTGGAAGGGAGGCGTAGAAATAGGAAAAGCAAAATACCGGCGTGATAAAGCAGAATCGTGATCCACGCGCTGCGGAGCAGTGTCATCCCCAACAACACAGCAATATAAGGAACCAGTGCGGCCAACAGCTTCATGGAAAAAGCTATAGTCCATTTTCAGGATTGCGCCAATGAAACTCTTTGGACAAAGTGCCCCAATGAACGATTCATGGATCCAGCAGCAACTCAGTGAAGCCAAAGCACAGGGGCTCGAACGTGCCGCACGCGCCTACCCGGAAGCGGGCGGGGTCATTAAAATTGATGGCAAAGAGGTGCTCAACTTTTCGAGCAACGACTATCTCGACCTCGGCCGACACCGGCATGTCATGGATTGTGCACGGGAAGCGCTGGATCAATACGGCATCGGCTCCACCGCCTCGCGGCTCGTGACCGGCACCCTGCCGATCCACGAAGAACTGGAAGCACGCATCGCCAAAGAAAAAGGATACGAAGCGGCGCTCGTTTTCGGCTCGGGCTACATGGCCAACGCCGGAACCATCCCCGTGCTCGCCGGGCGCGACGACCTGATTTTTGCCGACAAACTGGTGCACGCATCGATGATCGACGCCTGTAAACTCTCCGGAGCCAAACTGGTTCGCTGGGCACATAACGATGTCCAGGCCTTGGAAAAACGGCTGATGCAATACGGAACTTCCAATGTTCGGAAGCTGATTATTACGGAATCGGTTTTCAGCATGGATGGCGATATTGCGCCGCTGAAGGAAATTGCCGCATTGGCGGAAACGTACGATGCCATGCTGATGATCGATGAAGCGCACTCCACTGGTGCCTTCGGGCCGAACGGGGCCGGCCTGATCCGCGAACTGGGCATTGAAAGCGCAGTCACGGTTTCGATGGGCACCATGAGCAAAGCGATGGCGGGTTATGGCGGTTACGTGGCCTGCAGTTCCGACCTTCGGAAACTGCTGGTGAATTCATCGCGCGCCTTTATTTACACCACCGCCCCGCCGCCAGCCGTGATCGGTGGTGCACTCGGTGCGATGGATGTGTTTGAATCGTCTCCGAGGCTTGGAAGTATTCTGCAGGCGAACGCGGACTATTTCCGGTCGCTCCTGCATGCAGGCGGACTGGACACAATGAACAGCCAAAGCCAGATCATCCCGATTGCCATCGGCGAGAATGAAAAGGCATTGGCTATTTCGCAGAAGCTGCGCGAACAGGGAATGATATGCGCGGCCATCCGCCCGCCAACGGTTCCCCCGGGAACCGCGCGCCTGCGGATATCCATCACCCTTGCGCACCATGTCGATCACCTCGATCTAGCCGCTAAAGCGATCATCTCCGCCGTAAAAGGATAACCACAAAGACAGAAAGGACTCTAAGGAACACAAAGAACAGCCGAACTTCGTGCCCTTTGTGCCTTCGTGTTAAAATTTCGTGAAAACAGTTTTAATCATTTCAGGGTGGGCGCATGGGATTGAGGCGATTCGGCCGATGGGCGATGTGCTGGCCGATCAATTTGAGGTGCAGCTGCTGACCGGTAGTCAGGTATTGAAGGAACAGAAGATTCCGGATGCCGATGTGATTGTGACCGGTTCGATGGGCGGTTTGCTGGCGATAGAGCTGCTGCCGGCGAGTTGCAAAAAGCTGGTGCTGATTTCCTCGACTGCGAAGTTCTGTGCGGCGGAGGGATATGAGTGCGGCACGCATGAAAAGATTCTTAAACGTATGATTCTGATGCTGAAGCGTAATCCGGATGCCGTGCTGGCAGACTTTTATAAAAACGTACATTATCCCAATCCGGCACTGAAAACTGATCCGGAGTGCAATCTGGATGATCTGGTCGCCGGGCTGGACTTCCTGCTGGAATCCGATGTGCGAGCCAGCGTTCCAGACATTGGAATTCCGGTGCAGCTTTTCCACGGTTCGGAAGACCGCATTATTCCGGTCGAGGCTGCAGAGTGGCTGCACAAAAATCTTCCGGACAGCCGATTAGCCGTTTATGAAGATGGCCATGGCCTGGCGGCACACCATTTTAAACCGATGATGCAGGAACTGGTAAACTTTGTTTCGAATAAGGACTGAAAATGAATGATCCACTGAAATTAGGATGGAGAGAATGGTGCGCACTTCCAGCGCTTGGAATTCCGGCCATTAAAGCCAAAATTGATACGGGCGCAAAAACATCGTGCCTGCATACGTTCGGTATTGAGCCCTTTTCTGAAGACGGCGTGAGCTTTGTGCGTTTCAAAGTGCATCCGTTACAGAAAAATGAAGATCTGGTTCTGGAGTGCACGGCCGCCGTGAAGGATGAACGCGAAGTGAGCGATTCGGGCGGGCATAAAGAAATGCGCTATATTATTGAAACCCAGATGTTAATTGGCGATAAGCAACGCTTGATTGAGATGTCGTTGACGAACCGTGACTCGATGCGATTTCGCATGTTGCTGGGTCGCCGCGCAATGGAAGAGAATACGCTGGTTGATCCGGCGGCTTCCTACCTTAATGGGCGACTCAAAGCTAATGCGCTTTACGGACTGATTTAAAAAAACAGGAAACCATTATGAAAATTGCAATATTGTCGCGAAACGCAAAACTCTATTCTACACGCCGACTCAAAGAGGCCGCAGAAGCCCAAGGACATGAAGTCCAGATCATCGATGTGCTACGCGCGTACATGAACATTGCGTCTCACAAACCGACGATTCACTACAAGGGCGCGCCGCTTGAAGGTTTTGATGTGGTGATTCCTCGCATCGGGGCTTCCGTTACGTTCTATGGAGCCTCCGTACTCCGGCAGTTTGAAATGATGGGCGTCTATCCGCTGAACGAGTCGGTGGCCATCACCCGATCGCGCGATAAACTCCGCTCGCTCCAATTGCTCTCGCGCAGAGGTATCGGCCTGCCACTCACCGGATTTGCCAATAAACCCGATGATATTAAGGACATGATTAAGATGGTCGGAGGTGCTCCGTTGGTGGTGAAACTTCTTGAAGGTACCCAGGGTATCGGCGTGGTGCTGGCTGAAACCCAGAAAGCGGCAGAAAGCGTGATCGAAGGATTCATGGGCGTGAAAGCCAACATCCTTGTACAGGAATATATTAAAGAAGCGGGTGGCGCAGATATCCGCTGTCTTGTGGTAGGCGGCAAAGTGGTGGCCTCCATGAAACGCCAGGCAGCGGCCGGCGAATTCCGATCGAATCTGCATCGTGGTGGTTCTGCCACCCTGATCCGGATTACGCCCGAGGAACGATCCACCGCAGTTCGGGCCGCAAAAATCATGGGGCTGAACCTCGCGGGCGTTGATCTGCTTCGTTCAAACCATGGCCCTGTTGTGATGGAAGTGAATTCCAGTCCGGGCCTCGAAGGCATTGAACAAGCCACGGGAAAAGATATTGCCGCCATGGTGATTGATTACATCGAAAAAAATGCAAAACCCGGCAATACCAAAACCAAGGGGCAGGGTTAAGCCGTGCAACCGGCCATCACCATCGATGGGCATGAAATCAAGGCGGGCTCCCGGAAACTCATTCATCTCTCCCTGCCTGAATTCTATACCTATGCCCCCACCACCATGCCGATTCATGTCATTCACGGCCGCAATCCGGGCCCCCGCCTGCTAGTTACTTCTGCGGTACATGGCGATGAGATCAACGGGGTGGAAATTATCCGACGGTTGCTGGGCCATAAATCAATTGAGCGCATTAAGGGCACACTGATTCTGATTCCGGTGGTCAACGTATTCGGTTTTGTGGCGCAGTCGCGCTATCTGCCGGACCGCCGCGATTTGAACCGTTCCTTCCCCGGCTCGCCCAAAGGTTCGATGGCATCGCGACTGGCCAATATTGTCATGACCGAAGTCCTGCCTATCTGTACGCACGTGATTGATCTGCATACCGGAGCCATCAACCGCGAAAACTTTCCTCAGGTCCGAGCGACCCTGAATGACAACACTGAGCTGAAGGAGTTGGCAAAAGCCTTCAACGCTCCGGTGGTGCTGGATGCCAACCTGCGCGAAGGAACCTTCCGCGAATCCGCACACCAAAAAGGAATTCTTACACTGGTGTATGAAGCCGGTGAGGCCCTTCGTTTTGATGAAGTGTCTATCCGCGCCGGCGTGGCCGGTATCCTGAATGTACTGTCTTATCTGGGCATGAGCCGCAAGCGAATGCGCCGGAAAGAACATCATCCCTTAATTGCTAAAAGCTCGCAATGGGTGCGCGCCCCGCAAAGCGGGGTTGCCCGTTCTCTCGTGGCACTGGGCCAAAAGGTTTCCGCTGGAGATGAACTGGCCTACATCAGCGATCCGGCCGGAGGCAATGAAGAGGTCATTAAAAGCACTGTTGCGGGCATTGTGATTGGCCGGACCCGCCTGCCGTTGGTCTACGAAGGTGAAGCCATTTTCCACATCGCTAAATTTTCCCAAACCTCGGAAGCCGCCGAATCCATTGAAAACTTTCAGGATGCATTCGACCCTCTCACTGATACCATTGAAAGCGAAGAGCCGCCGGTTGTTGGTTAATGCTGTCTATTATCAAGGGTTCTTCAAATATCAACAGTGACTTTCATACCCTCTTTGAGCTGTTTTTCAGCATTCACAGAGGTTTGGATGACAAGACTCGTCGCGACGAGTCCAGTCCATCCCGTCTGATGACTGGCACCCACACCAGCACCATTGTCCCCGTTAAAATATTCATAGAAGAGAATATGGTCGCGCCAATGCGGGTTCTTTTGGAACGTTTCCGTTCCGCCGTAAACCGGCCGTAATCCATCACCATTTTTCAGGAAAATGGAGGATAACCGCCGCCCGATTTCCAACTCAACTTCGTAGAGTGTTTTCTGCTGCCCGGAACCAGTTGGACATTCGACGGTAAAGTCATCGCCGTAGTAGGTGTAGAGATTGCGCAAGGCCCGCAGAATCAGAAAATTGACCGGCATCCACACCGGTCCGCGCCAGTTTGAATTTCCGCCAAACAGCCCTGAATCGGATTCGCCCGGCAGATAGCTGACGGTATGTTCCTCACCGTTCCAGTGGAACGTATAGGGATGGTCCTTGTGAAAACGCGATAGCGACCGTATGCCGTGCGGCCCGAGAAACTCATTTTCATCGAGCATACGCGAAAGGATCTTTCGGAGTTTATCATCGTCGAGTACTGCGAGCAAACGCCGACCATTTACACCCAGACAATCCGGACAGGCAATGCTCTGAACCAGATCGGGCTTTTGATCGATCAGCGATTCATAACGCTGCTTGAAATGCGGCAGCGTATCGAGCAGGTCGGGATCGATGACGGTCGAGGCACACAACGGCAGCAATCCGACCATTGACCGCACCTTCAGCCGGGTACCGCTTCCATCCGGGAAGCGCAGGACATCATAAAAGAAGGCATCGTCTTCATCCCACATTTCATCGTCGTTCACACCAATCCGATCCATCACCCCGGCGATACTGATGAACTGGTCCAGATAATTCAGCGCTTCGTCATCATATCGCTCGGGATCGCTGCGCGCGAGTTCCAGCGCGATCTGCACCATGAACTGAGCAAACAGAACCATCCAGGCGGTACCGTCCGATTGCTCCAGAGCTCCGCCGGTCGGCAGCGCCTTGCTCCGGTCAAAAACCCCAATATTGTCCAACCCTAGAAAACCGCCTTCGAAAACATTCTTGTCCGTCGGATCTTTCTTGGCCAGCCACCAGTTAAAATTGAGTGCCATCCTTTCGAACGCCTGCTTCAGAAAGGCGGTATCCCCGCCATCGCCCCGACGCGCTTTATCGATGGAATAGACCGCATACACAGCAAAGGGATGGACCGGCGGATTCACATCGCTGAAATTCCATTCATAGGCCGGAAGCTGCCCGTCGGGATGCTGATAACGTTCGCTCAGAAACAGAAGCAATTGCTGCTTCGCAAAATGCTGATCCACCAATACCAGCGCAATGGTATGAAAGGCGAGGTCCCATGTGGCATACCACGGGTATTCCCATTTGTCTGGCATGGAAATCACATCGTGATTCTGCATATGGGCCCACTCGCTGTTGCGGATGGCGAGCCCCTGCCGGGCATGTTCCTCCAACCAGGTTTTAACATCATATTCATAATACTGCTTCGACCACAGCATACCGGCCATCGCCTGACGGGCCACATTCCGCTCGTCGTCGCTGAGTGCTTCCGGTAACAGGTCGGCATAAAAGGCATCGCATTCAGACCGGCGGGTTTCGAAGGTTTCCTCGAATTCAGAGCCAAAGGCATCATCGGTCAGATCATACTCGGTTTGCGTCAGGCGCAACCGGAGGGTGTGCGTTTCGCCCGGCTGAACCTCCAGCGCATAGTTTGCTGCCATTTTGGTACCGACCATGTCGGCATTCACCGCTTCCGGATTTCCGGAAACGATGAAATCATTAATCCCGTCCTTAACAAAGGGGTGGGCATTGTCGGAATTAAACAGCAGCCGATTATTCGTTTCATTTTCAGTATAGAGCAACGGCGGAGAGCCCTCGAAATATAAACGGTATTCCCCGAGCTCGGCATGACTCGCCCGGACATAATCGGTCCCCGCAAGCATCGGCCGGGCCGTATTGCTTCCCCATGTATTCCGAAACCAGAGCGTAGGCAGAACATGGAGCGATGCTGTTTCGGGGCCGCGATTGCAAATATTAATCTTAATCAACACCTCGTCCGGCCCCGCCTTTGCATATTCCACGAAGATATCGAAATAGCGGTCCTCGTTGAAAATGCCTGTGTCGAGCAGCTCATATTCCGGCTCGGACATTGAGCGGCTCTGATTCACGGCCACCAGATCCGCATACGGGAATTCCCCGTGCGGATATTTATACAGATATTTCATGTAGGAATGCGTCGGCGTACTGTCGAGATAGAAGTAGTACTCCTTCACATCCTCGCCATGGTTTCCCTGACCGTTCGACAGACCGAATGCCCGTTCTTTCAAACAGGGATCTTTTCCATTCCACAGCGCTACAGAGAAACAGAGCTGCTGCCGATCATCGGAGAATCCTGCCAGACCGTCTTCACCCCGGCAATAGGCTCGCGACCGCGCCTGCTCAAACGGGAAATATTCCCAGGCACTGCCATCGGAGCTATAGTCTTCGCGAACCGTCCCCCACTGGCGCTCACTCAGATAGGGGCCCCATTTCATCCAGGGAGCTCCCTTTGCCTGCGCCTCATCTAACCGGGTATTTTCTGCTGATTCATTCATGGTTCACTCCTTTTTTCGTAATTAAGGATGGGGGTTCTATTTCTTCAGCTTCCACTGCAATGGAATCAGTATCCCGCAGATCAGCCCAACCAACCAGGTTAATGCCAGAAACAGGGCCCGCGGCATTGAGATCGTGATGAACAGCACCTTCGTATCAACCGGCTCAAGGTTTTGCAAAATGATGATCCCGGTAAGAATCGCCAGAATCAGAATAATGATGAGTTTCGCTTTTTTCATGGTCTCTCCCTCTACTGCGTTCCATCTGCTTTCTCAGATCAAGAAGTGGACAGTCATGCTAAAACCACCTCTTGCGTTTAAAGTAGGCCAGCATCCCGAACGTCATCACGATCATGACGACCCAGACCGCCGCATAGCCGTATTTCCACTGTAACTCGGGAATGACTTCAAAGTTCATGCCGTATATTCCAGCAATGAAGGTGATCGGGATGAAGATGGTGGCAATAATCGTCAGCACTTTCATAACCTGATTGGTTTTGTTCCCAAGGCTGGAAAGATACAGATCCTGCACACCGCTGAGCATATCGCGAAATGACTCAATGGTATCGATTACCTGAATCGTGTGATCGTAAAGATCGCGAAGATATTTCTGTGTACCGTCCTCAAAAAGCTCACTTTCTCCGCGTTCCAGACTGCCGATGGCTTCACGCAGCGGCCACACTGATTTACGGATATAGAGCAGCTCCCGTTTCATGGCATAAATTTCATTGAGCAGTTCGGGATAGGGATCTTCCATCAGCGCGGCCTCAACCCCTTCGATCCGTTCGCCGAACTGTTCGAGTACTTTGAAGTAGTGGTCTGTGACTGCATCGAGCAACGCATACAGCAGATAGTCAGCGCCTTTTCGGCGGATGCGTCCCTGCATTTTCTGTATTCGCTCACGCACCCCCTCAAATACATCTCCGGAATGTTCCTGAAATGTGACCAGCACTGATTTATGCAGCACAAAACTGATCTGCTCAGAAGTGACATCATCGTTATTCGGATCAATTGAAAGCATCCGGAGCACCATGTAGATGGCATCTCCAAGGTCTTCCATTTTCGGACGCTGATGCGTATGCAGGATGTCTTCAATCGTCAGGGAGTGCAGTCCAAGATATAGGCCCATCTTTTCCACAGCAGGAGCATCGTTCAATCCATCAATATTAATCCAGGTGGCCGGTGTGGCTTCGGCATATGCGAAGGTTTCCTCAACGGTGGAAACTTCGCGCTCTTCGAGCTGTTCTTCATTGTAGTGAATGACCCGGATGCGGATCGGCACATCCGTTCGGGTTCCCGTATAGACCGGCGTGCCGGGCGGTTGTCCTTGTTTCGCGGAGGCAATGTAGAACTTTTTCATGAGCAGCCTTCTTTCGGAATTTCCGGGGTTGAGACGACCTGCACAGGGAACGGCTTGGTGGCTTCACCGGCGTAGAGCGTACGATGCGGGAACGGAATTTCAATCCCTTCTGCATCAAAGCGTTTCTTCACTTCGGTCAGAAGACTGTTGCGCAAGGCAATGTAATCGGTTTTAGCAAACCACGGGCTAAACTGAAATTCCAAGGCGGAATCGCCAAACCCCTTAAAGACAATCAGCGGTTCCGGCTCGTCCAGACAATAGAGGTTCTGATCGGCGACTTCTTTGAGGATCCGAACCACTGTTTCCATGTCCTCTTTGTAAGCCACGCCGATATCGATATCCATACGGCGAATCGGGAAGCGGGTCACATTCGTGAAAGAGGATTTTATTAGCACTTCATTGGGAATACGGATCAGCTGATTGTTATAGGTCCGCAGATGCACCGACAGCAGGTCAATCGAATAGACAATTCCACGATCCGTGCCCGATTCCAATACATCTCCAACGGCAAACGGGCGCTCCCAGATCAGGAAAAGACCGCTGATCAGATTCGATAAACTCGTTTGAGCTGCAAAGCCGATCGCCACCCCGGCGATCCCGGCCGCCCCGAGCAGCGTGCCCAGCTTCACCCCCGCCTGCTGCAGCGCCATCAAAACAACAATGGTCGAACCCACGTAGACCACGCCCTTACTGAGCAGCATAATGGATTGTTCACTGACCTTTTTCTTCAGTCCCTTGCGAATCAGATAGCCTGTGAATCTAAGTAGTGGGAGGCCGATCCCCAGCAACAGTCCGCAATGAATAATCGTTGCCATATTGGCCGAAAGCCAGGTGTTAAATGATTCCATCATGGTATATCAGCCCGTTGTTTGAAGGTATCGAATGTTTTCAGGAAAGCTCCTCGCTGCAAGGCAGTGCGAGCCTTTCCAAGCAAATATTTAGCCTGGTCGAATTCAGGGGCTTTAGAGGTATATACAATGCGGCTCCAATTGTCCTCCCCTCGGTAGCTGACACGGCCCTTATTGGTCCACAGGCGAGATTCACCTTGATAAATATTGAGGTGTTGCGGCCGGATGCACAGCCGTTCAAAATTTAGTTTCTCCTCGGATAAATTACGGATCTCCAATGGAAACACCGCGCGTTGCGGGCTGGTCTGAAGTCCCTCCAGGCTCAGCTTGGCCGTGGTTTTCATGGCATAGCACAGTTCTCCTTCGGTGAATTGACCGAACCACGAGTTTGAAAGCGGCTGGGTTGGGATCTCTATCGCCTGCTCATGCTTTGCGCCGAAGGTGATGGCGAGCCAGATGGGAATACCGATGAAAAATTGAACGGATTGCTTCGGCATCAGGCACATCGGCATTTCCGGCCGGACAATCAGCGGTCGATCCGGCAGCTGAGGTTTCAACTGTACCCGCCCAACCTGATCCTCCACAATCAAGCGCATCCAATCGAGATCCGACCGGAAGGGCTCCGTCGAGATGGACGACGCACAACGTTCGCAACTTTCTGACTGCAGTTCATGGGCTATACGCCATTCCTTTTCTCCCCGATGTATCCATGCATGCAACGACCCCATGCATACATCCAGCGTTTGATTTTTTTCTATGACGTTCGGCTTCCAGAGTTGGTGAATATCAATCATAAAGTTTCGGCCTTTATTTCGTCGAATTGTTTACGAGGCATGGCTGCCCGGTGGCCTCGAGAACCGTGCGCCATAGACTGCCGGTTGGATTAATTTTACGCCGCCCCGTGGTGACCAGATCCAGCGGCACATGAACATAGTGCCCGCTCCAGCGGCTGACCATCATCGCGGTTTTCCCCGCCATGGCGGCATGCACAGCCGCATGTGCCAGCCGGGTGCAGTAGATGCGGTCCGTCCCACAGGCCGGGGCGGAGCGCACCGAATAGCCCGGGTCCAGATATTTCAGCTTCACCGGTTTTCCAAGGTTTGTAAAATAATCCGAAATGCGGTCGCATAGCAGATCGCCGATATCGCGGTGCAGTTTGTTTCCACTCGCATCCTTCTGATCCGCTTCCAATGTTTGGAAAAGCTCCTGCCCAGCCCCTTCGGCCACCACAATCACAACATGGTCTTTTTTCGCCAGACGACCTTCCAGAAAACTCAACAAACCACGGGAGCCATCAAGTTCAAATTCAACTTCCGGAATTAAAACCACATTGGCTTCCAGCGAGGCCAGCGCGGCATGCGCGGCAATAAAACCGCTGTCGCGCCCCATCACTTTAATAATCCCGACCCCCCGTTCCGTTGAGCGCGCTTCGACGTGCGCATCCGAAACCACACGGGCCGCAATATCCACGGCCGTATCAAACCCGAACGATTGATCCACCCAGAGAATATCATTATCGATTGTTTTCGGAATGCCGACCACTGACACACCTGCTTTCCGGCCATTAAGCTCTTCACTCAGCTCCATTACACCGCGCTGGGTACCATCGCCTCCAATGACAAAAAGCTTAGTGATGCCAAGAGCCAACACCTGCTCCGCCATCACCCCGACATCCTGCGCTCCCCGGCTCACACCGAGCATGGTTCCTCCATCGCGATGAATTTCATCCACTTTTTCCGGCGTCAACTCGATCGGAGGGAGTCCATCCGGGGCCAAACCGGCATATCCATACCGAATGCCCAGTATGCGCTTCACCCCGTAGTGGTGGCTCAGGCTCATCACCAGTCCACGAATCACATCGTTCAGCCCGGGGCATATGCCCCCGCAGGTGAGAATCCCCGCAACCATTTCTTCAGAATTGCCCGTAATCATTGCCCGCGGACCTGCGCGTTCAAATGCGGTTACAGGATCGTCCTGCCCGGGACTGATGCAGGGAAATACACGAACATAGTCGGCATCCGTACGATAGCGAATTTTCGCGGTCGGATCGCATCCGGCAAACATTAAAGGAGATGGATAATCACATTCTTTTGCGATGGTTATCTGCGTGTTCATATCAGTCATTTTATTCTTCCTGGGCATCGGGTGTTTTATGTTTTGTAGTGGCATAGAAACGCGTGGTCCTGTATGCCAGATCAATGTTCGGCTCTTTAGCAAAGACATCCAGAATACCTTCCCACATCTTCTGCTCGGTGCCGCGGCGCTGGCGCGGGTCAACAATATATCGGATCGTAAGCAGAACGCCGCTGTCTTTCACCGTGGTGTAAACCGTAGGAGTCAATTTCCCGGCAACAATCAGATATTTTTTGGCGGCGTTCCGAATTTGCGACTGTGCGCCCTGCGAGAGGTATTCCGCGTTTTCCTTGGCAATCACCAGCAGATGTTCCTTCGCCTTTCGCCAGTCACTTTCGAAGGTGATCAGCACCGGAATTTCATTCCAGATATATTCAAATCCAATGTGGGAATTCGAGAGCGGCTCTTTCAGCGTCATACTGTTCGGCACATGAATGATCCGGCCCGTACTCTGATCGGCATCCACCCAGTTGCCCACTTCGACAATACTGAACTGAAACAGACGAATATCAATCACATCGCCCTGTACCCCGCCGATTTCGACTCGATCGCCCACGCGGAACGGCTTTCGCGCTTCAATGAAGAAAAAGCCGGCCATATTGGCAATGGTATCATGCAATGCCACCGCCAACCCCGCGCTGGCCAACCCCAGAAACGTGCCGAGCGATGCCACCCCCTGAAACCAGATTCCGCCTACGACCACGATCAGAAAAACTGTATAAACATGGGTAACGGTGCGGCGGACATGATAACGCCGCTTGTCGTCTTCGATTTTCCGGCAAACAACGTTGGTCGTTAAAATTTTAATCAATATCAATAAAAGCAGAGCGGCCGCAGTGAATATCAGATTTTCTACCATATTTTCAGATATATGCAGCTTACTCGCAATCTCAGTAATCATAAAAAAGTCCGGTTTTATGAGACCGAGTATGAAGGGTCTGCGCTTGTAGCGCAAGCAAAGGGATTGCCGGAGAACGGTGGTATTCAGCCGCCCGTTTCTTCGGCGCGGCTTCGGCGATCACAGTTCTGAGCGAATGCGCATAAGCTCTTCGCGACGCTCATCCGTGGTTTCCGGGTATTCCATTTTCAACGACCGGAGCGCCTTCAGAATGACGTCAGAGATAATAAGCCGCGCGTTTTTCTTGTCATCGGCGGGCACAACGTACCAAGGCGACTCCTTGCTGCTGGTTTCGCCAAGGCAGGCTTCGTACGCTTTCATATACTTAGGCCAAAACTTTCGTTCTGCCACGTCGCCCTTGCTGAATTTCCAGTTTTTATCCGGCTCGTCAATGCGCGCCAGAAAACGTTTCTTCTGTTCTTCTTTGGAAAGATGAAGAAAAAACTTTATGACACGCGTACCGTTCCGGCTCAGATGCGCCTCCATATCCGCGATCGAACGATAGCGTTCTTTCCATATCGTTTTCTCGTTAATCAAATCGGCAGGAAGCCCCTGACTTTTCAGCAACTCGGGGTGAACCCGAACAACCAGTACGTCCTCATAGTAGGAGCGGTTAAATATCCCGATCTGTCCCCGTTCCGGCAGACAACGGTTGGTGCGCCAGAGAAAATCATGCTTGAGCTCTTCCGCACTCGGTTGCTTGAATCCCCGTACCCGGCATCCCTGCGGGTTCACCCCCGACATCACATGCTTGATGGCACCATCCTTGCCCGCAGCGTCCATCGCCTGAAAAATCAGCAGCAATGAATGGCTGCCATCCGCATACAGCAGGCTCTGGAGCTCACTCAACTCCTTGACGTGCGCCGCCAGCATTTTCTTGTAGTCACTCTTGGAATGATAGAACGGCTTCACTTCCGTTGCCCGTTTTTTAAGATCTACTTTTTCGTCCGGTTTCACACGGAAGTCAGATGAATTAATTTTCATACATACCCTCTTCGGATTAATAACATTCATTCGTTTATAATCGATTATGCGCACCGCAGCTTTTCAGAGCAAGCGAGGGATTGCATTGATTAAGATTATGTCGCAATGTGCGCGGCTGTTCAGGAGAGAGTCCATGATTGGAGACCGTTTTTCAGCCGCAGCAGAGACCTACGACCGCCACGCCCGCCCGCAACTGGCACTGGCGCAATCGGTGGTCTCCATGATTCCCGAAATCTACCCGGAACAGATCCTGGAGCTCGGGCCGGGCACCGGCCAGCTGACCCGATTGCTGACCGAACGTTTTCCGGAAGTCCTGATTGATGCCGTCGATATCGCTGAGAAGATGATCGAACACAGCCGCGCCAAATTCAGCCGGTTTCCGCAGATTAACTGGATGATCGGCGATGCCCAGACCTTCTGGAACGGCGACCGCTATCCGCTGATTGTCTCCAGCTCGGCGCTACACTGGGTTTCCGACCTCCAGAAAACCTTTGAAAATGTTTTCCAATGCCTGGAACCCGGCGGCTGTTTTTCGCTGGGTATGATGCTGCAAGGCACCCTGAAAGAACTTCATGCCCTGCGCAAAGAAATTGCTCCGGAAAAAACGCCTGAAATTACGCTACCAACCTATGAGGAAACCAAAGATGCACTGCAATCCGCCGGTTTCATTCTGGAACGTCGCAAACACTCCGAAGAAGAAATCATCTACGACGATGCCAAAGCCTTCCTCAAAGCCATTCACGAACAAGGAGTGACCGGCGGAAAAGTCAGTTCCGGCAACGCCCCACTCAACCGCGCCGAACTCAGCCAGCTCGTCGCCGACTATCAGGATCTCCACGCCTCCGACGACGCCGTTTTCGCCACCTACGAAACGGCCACCTTTCTGCTGACTAAAATTTAGCCCGATGGAAGCCGGAATCCTTGAGCTCACCCCGCATGGCGTTGTGATCTGTCGCGATGCGTCGTTCCGGGAATTAGCCTCGTTCGCCAAATCGGATGCCGCCGGACTGATTGCTCTCGCGGGCAACAAACCCGGCCCCAACGTCGATTCCTCAACGAACTACTGGCGCAGTTTCGGCAGCCTGTTTCTCCGCGCCCTTTGCCATATTCCCGAAGGCCAACCGCTGGACGTTCCGTCGCCCCCGTCCACCGAATTGGCCGAGTTGGTTTTAAATGCCCCGCCGATGCGCGGCGCGGAATACCTTTCGCCCTCCACACTTTCCAACCTTTGGAAACGGTTGGAAAAATGGACAAAGGAACAACAAATCGGATTGCCCGACTTCCTCGAAACACACGCGCCGTTGTGGTCGCGCGTCGGACGCGTCACGCTTCATCTCGCCGAAAACAAGGGCGATCCTGAATTCCCGTTTGCCTTCATGGCCACCTACGCCGCCGGCCTCACCAAATCCGGCCGCATCCAGCAATTGCCGCTCGGCAAAGCGCTGAAAGAATATGCCGGCGCCGACAATAAGCCCGCCCTGCTCAAACTGCTTTCTCCCATCCACGCCGCCGCCAAACAAAATGCGCTGATGGCCGATCTGGTGGAGACGGGCGATGTGTTTCACCCGCTGGTCTGGCTACCAAACGAAGCCTTTGAATTTCTGCAGGCCATCCCGATTTGTGAGGAAGCCGGCCTGCTCGCCCGCCTGCCGAACTGGTGGAAAAAGCGAACCCGCCGCCCGAAGGTGGCCGTCACGATCGGCGATCAGAAAAAGGGCGGCGTGGGCATCAACGCCCTGCTCGACTTTCATTTGGACGTGGAGATCGACGGCCACCGCCTCAGCCGTGCAGAAATCAACGAACTGCTCGCGGGCGAAGACGGACTCGTGCTGCTCAAAGGCCAATGGGTGGAGGTCGACCGCGAACAGCTCCGGCAGGCGCTCGCCCATTGGGAGCGCATTGAACGGCACGGCGGCATTTCATTTACCGAAGGAATGCGTCTGCTGGCGGGCGCGCCGCGGAACCTCAAAAGCGAAGAAGAGCTGGAGGAACACCGTGAATGGGCCTTCACCCAGCCCGGCGAATGGCTGAGCGAAACGCTCGCCGAACTGCGCGATCCGGAAAAACTCGCGCCGCCCGAAACGCTCAACGCCAAACTGCGGCCCTATCAGGAAGAGGGGCTCAACTGGCTGTGGCTCTGCGCAAATACCGGACTCGGCGCGTGTTTGGCCGACGATATGGGCCTCGGAAAAACCATTCAGGTGCTCGCCGCGCTGCTGCGCAAAAAGGCCGAAGCACCCGATTCAAAACCCGCGCTCCTGGTGGTGCCGACCTCGCTGCTCGGTAACTGGAAACGCGAGGCCGAAAAATTTGCGCCGTCGCTCAAACTCTTCATCGCGCATCGCCAATACGGGCAGGATGCCGCCCGCCCCGACCTTTCGGCGGATCTGGTCTTCACCACCTACGGCATGCTTACCCGCCTCGACTGGCCGGCCGAAACCGAGTGGAGCTGGGCGATTCTTGACGAAGCGCAGGCGATTAAAAACCACTCCACCCGCCAAAGCAAAGCCGTCCGCGCGCTCAAGGCCGATGCGCGGATCGCCCTCACCGGCACGCCGATCGAAAACCGCCTCGGCGATTTGTGGTCGCTGTTCGATTTCCTGAATCCCGGCCTGTTGGGCAGCGCGGCGCAGTTCACCGCCTTCACCAAAGCGATTCAGTCCGGCAACCACGCGCACTATGCCCCGCTGCGCCGCCTCGTGAATCCCTACATTCTGCGGCGGCTCAAAACGGATAAATCGATCATTTCCGATCTGCCGGACAAAACCGAAATGACCGTCTTCTGCGGACTCACGCCGCCGCAGGCCAAACTCTATAAACAGTCCGTTCAATCGATGCTGAAAGAGCTGAAGGATACCGAGAGTATTCAGAATAAAGGGCTGGTGCTCACCTACCTCATGCGCTTCAAGCAAATCTGCAATCACCCCGACCAGGTCACCGGCGAGGGCGACTACCAGCCCAAACACAGCGCCAAGTTCCAACGATTGGAAGAATTGTGCGCAGAGATGGAATCGCGCGGTGAAAAGGTGCTCGTCTTCACGCAGTTCAGCGAAATCACAGAACCGCTGGCCGACTGCCTCGCAAATGTATTCGGCCGCCCCGGCCTCGTGCTGCACGGCGGAACGCCGGTGAAAAAGCGGCAGGAAATGGTCGAGGCGTTTCAGCGCGAGGACGGCCCGCCCTTTTTCGTGCTTTCCATCAAAGCCGGCGGTACCGGACTCAATCTCACCGCTGCTTCGCACGTGGTTCATTTCGACCGCTGGTGGAACCCCGCCATCGAAAATCAAGCCACCGACCGCGCCTTCCGCATTGGACAGAAGCGCAACGTGCTGGTGCATAAATTTGTGACGACCGGGACGCTGGAGGAAAAAATCGACCGCCTCCTCGCCGAAAAACAGAAAACCGCCGACCAGATTCTCACCGGCGGCGCGGAAAAAGCCCTCACCGCCATGAGCGACGACGAACTCCTCGCGATGATCAGCCTCGACCTTGAAAAAACGGAGTGTGACCAATGAGGAAAGATAGCTACCTATAAAAGCATTTTAACCTCAAGGTGGAAATAAATGAGAAAATCCGTACACTATTGATTGCCTCGAGGAGTAATTTAGAGGAAGTGAATTAATGCCGCATACATTCAGGAGATCGAGTCATGGCAAAAATTGAAGGCATCAAGATAACCAATTTCAGGACCCTAAAGGACGTTTCTCTTGGGCGATTCTGGAATCAACAAAACTCTGAATCACTCACTCCTATGACGGCTGTTATCGGCAAAAATGGTGTTGGGAAAAGCACTCTATTTGATGCCTTTGGTTTTTTGGCAGATTGTCTAAAATCTGGAGTAGAAGAGGCTTGTGATGCCCGAGAACGCGGTGGATTTTCAAAGATTCTATCTAAAGGACAACATGGACCTATCCAGTTCGAGATCTACTATAAGGAAGACGGGAACGCCCGTCCTATAACCTATGAACTTGCTATTGACCTTGACAATACTGGGCGCCCCTTTGTTCTTAAAGAGCGTTTGCGGCAGCGCAGAAAAGGGCAAAAACATGGATGGCCATTTTCTTTTCTGATTTTAAACAAAGGAAAAGGGGTTGTATGGAAGGGGGAACAAGAAGGACTAAAGATTGATGAAACTGGTGATTTCGATCTTCTCGAATTCATGGACTCTCTTAAGTCCACAGATAAAGAAGAATCCAGAGAAACTGAATTCGTTGAACTGGACGACAATCGCCGACTTGGAATTGCGACACTTGGAGCACTAAAACAGCATCCGAGGATTTCGTCATTCAGAAGATTTATTGAAGGCTGGTATCTTAGTTATTTTACTCCCGATGCGGCAAGGAGTCTTCCTTTGGCCGGCCCACAGAAACATCTAAACATCCATGGAGACAATCTGGGTAATGTCGTTCAGTTTATGGAGCGAGAGCATCCAAAGCGTTTCCAGACTATTTTAAACCGAATTGCGGATAAAATTCCGGGCATCGATATTATCGACACGGAACCAACTAATGACGGCAGGCTATTGCTTCGATTTAATGATAAAGGATTTAAAGATCCCTTTTATGCGCAGCAAATGTCGGATGGAACATTAAAGGTGTTTGCCTATCTTCTTCTTCTGGAAGATCCCTTCCCTCCGCCATTTTTTTGCATTGAAGAGCCAGAGAACGGATTATATCATAAACTTCTTGAAACCCTAGCGACAGAGTTTCGTGAACATGCCACCGGACGCAAAGGAAGTTCTCAGGTTTTTATAACCACACATCAGCCCTATTTTATAGATGCTCTCGAACCGAAAGAGGTCTGGATTCTGACGAAAAGCCAAGATGGCTTTTCCAAAATCACTAGAGCCAGTGACGTCGACTTTATCCAAAACATGGTTGAGGAAGGGCAACCGCTCGGTGCTCTATGGTATAGTGACTATCTGGATGCGAGGTAAGTCATGCACTTTGAATTTCTTGTTGAAGGGCAAACAGAACTAACCACGCTTTCTATATTAATGAAAAAGATTCTTGGTGAGTATCAGGAGCCTCATTCATGGAAAATCCATAAACATCGAGGTATCGGTAAAATTCCTGATGATCCCGCTTCTACTCCGAACCGGCACGATCAGACGCTCCTTCATAATCTCCCCTCAAAGCTTCGGGCTTATGGAAAAGAAGATCGGAAGGATGTGGTCGTTGTTGTTTTGGCGGATTTGGACGACAGACCGAACTGTATTGCTTTTAAACAGGAGATGCTCTCTCTATTAAACGATTGTCCTTCAAAACCTATCACATTATTTCGAATTGCTATAGAGGAGCTAGAGGCATGGTTTCTAGGGGATCGCCCTGCATTAATGCAGGCTTATCCGGAAGGAAACTTCTCTGTTTTTAGCCAGTATAAACAAGATTCACAATGTGGTACTTGGGAGATTCTGGCTGAACTTATTCATGAGGGAGGGCTGAGCACATTAGTTGCCAAAGGAAAACGTTCAGTTAGAGTGCTTGAACAAAAACGAAAGTGGGCTGCAACTATTGCGCCTCTGATGGATATTGAAGCAAACCAATCGCCAAGCTTTTGTGCATTTAGAGATGGCATAATCAAATATGCAGTAAGATAGGACTTCTTAAGTCCCACCGATCTAACAAAAAATAATAGAGCCCGCCCAATGAACTGGAATAATGACGACGACTACCAATTTGTCCCTGTGGCCGAGCGACGGCGACGGGCGCTGCAGAAAACCGAACAGCTGCGCGAGGAGGGCGAAGACATCCAGCCGATTGAGCCCTTTAAAGCGCGCGGCATCGCGAAAAGTTTCTGGGGGAAAGCCTGGTGCAGACATCTGGAAAAGTTTTCGGACTACGAAAGCCGGCTGCCGCGCGGCCGCACCTATGTGCGCAACGGCTCGGTCTGCCATTTGGCGATCGAATCTGAAACAGCGAAAGCCATGGTGGCTGGTTCGGAAATGTATGAACTCTCGATCCACATTGACCCGCTCGATCCGGAAAAGTGGAGCAACATTAAAAACCGGTGCAAAGGCCAGATCGGTTCGCTGATCGAACTGCTGCAGGGGAAAATATCCGACAAAATCATGGAAGTCGTCACCGACCGCGATAATGGCCTTTTCCCGCACCCCTCTGAAATCCGTTTCAATTGCAACTGCCCCGATTGGGCCGACATGTGTAAACACGTGGCGGCGGCGATGTATGGCATCGGCGTGCGGCTCGACTCGGAACCGGAGCTGCTTTTCAAACTGCGCGGCGTGAATCACGAAGAACTGATCGCGGTCGATTCCGCGATCGACGATCTCACGACCGGAAAACGTTCGCGGCGGCGGCGCACCCTCGATAGCGATTCGGTCGCCGATGTGTTCGGCATCGACCTCGAAGAATGAGCGATGCCGACCTTTTGCCTGACCGCTAATCATGCTAGCGTTCGCGGCATTATGAATGGACTATTTGTTACAGGTACCGATACAGATATCGGAAAAACCGCGCTCAGCGCCCTGCTGTTAGCCGAACTCCACCGACGCGGCACCGATGCCGCCCCCATGAAACCCGCACAAACCGGATGTGTTGGCAATGTGCCCGACTTGGATTACTCGCTTTCAATGGCACAAATGGAGGTGACTGAGGAAAACTACGTCAACATGGCCCCCTACACATTTGAGCCCGCCTGCTCGCCGCACCTCGCGGCGGAAATGGCCGGAACGGAAATCGAATTGGCGGAAATTGTGATCGCCGCGCGGACACTGGCCTCCGAATATGAATTCATCATTGCCGAAGGTGCCGGCGGAATACTGGTTCCGCTGAACCACCGCGAAACGATGCTCGACCTGATGCAGGCCCTGAAACTTCCCATCCTGCTCGCCGCCCGTCCCGGCCTTGGAACCATCAACCACACGCTGCTTTCCATCCGGGCCCTTCGCTCCGATGGACTCAATATCGCCGGCATCGTGTTTGTGGCCAGCAAACCCGGTGAACCCAGCTTCATCGAAGAGGATAACGGCAACACCATCGAGCACTTCGGCAATATTCCAATCCTTGGAACCATCCCCTACTGCGCCCAACTCGCGGAACCCAATCCCAACTACAATGACCTCCCTATCCCCGTCGTCGCTGAAATTGAAAAGATTGTGAATCAGCTGGGAGTGTAGAATGACCGCGAAGGAACTGACATTCGGAACTCTTGTTTCAAAGATTCAACACGTTCATGCCGAACTTGAAGAACAAATCCGGAAATCACCGATTTCCGGATTTGTTCAAACAAAATTGGGAGTCAGTGACTCCCAATTCAATTTACAACCTACGTTAATAGCGAAATATGTAATAGTGCAGTCACTGACTGCACAATTCAGATTTAGGTTATTCTTCATATAATGGTGCCTCTATCTTGGGGAGAATATCCCCAGGATTCTCAAACCAAAACCCACACTTTCCCTTGGTTTTTAGCCATAAATTGCCTTACATTACGTCCAGTTTTAGTTGGAGAAACCAAATGGCTACAGCCGAACAGGTAAAATCTTTAATAAAGTCCCATTTCAGTGATGATACGGAACGCTTTTATAGCATTGCGCTTCAAGTTGCCGCTCATGAAGCCCGCCAAGGCCATACCGCTCTTGCCCATGACCTTCGTGATATCGTCGATATGGAACGGAAGAAAAAAGGACCGCGGGTAATTTCCTTCCCTCAAGACCTGAAAGGTCTGGTTCTCACAGAGGAACCGACAATTCCGCTCGCGGCGATGGTGATGCCTAAGAATATCCGTGAACGCTTGACGCGGATAGCCCATGAATATCGCCAACAGGAAAAGCTGAAATCACATGGGCTAAAACATCGACGAAAAATTTTACTGATTGGCTCTCCCGGCACTGGAAAAACAATGACGGCCAAAGTGCTGGCAAAAGAACTACACCTTCAATTACATACGATTCAAGTGGACAGACTGGTTACCAAATTCATGGGAGAAACCAGTGCCAAGTTGCGCCAGATTTTTGATCTGATCCAAGAGGAACACGGAGTTTACCTGTTTGATGAGTTTGATGCCATTGGCGGTGATCGCTCCAACGATAACGATGTCGGAGAAATGCGCCGGGTTCTGAATTCCTTTTTGCAATTTATCGAACAAGACACCTCGGACAGCTTGATTATTGCGGCAACCAACAATCCAAAACTACTGGATCATGCCCTTTTCCGCCGCTTTGACGATGTGCTCTACTATGAAAAGCCTGACGCAGATCAAAGAAAGTCATTAATCTCCAACGTTCTCGGTACTTTCATGGCCTCCCGTTTTATTTGGAAGCAAGTATTGGCGGAAAGCGAAGAACTCAGCCACGCCGAAATAGACCACGCATGCCGAGATGCCATTAAGAATGCAATTCTTGCAGATCAAAAAAAGATCTCGGCAATAAAACTTTTGGTTACCCTTCGTGAACGACAAGGAACGCATAACGGCACGAGGGGATAACCCGAATGGAAAAGAATCTACCGCATATTGTTCTTCAGGGCCCCAATGATAGCCGAGGCTATACCAGCCCCCAATCGGGCGGGGGACCCAAGTTTTCAAAGCCCGCTCGAAATCGCGCATCGCATGCTCAATATATCGCTCATCGTCTGGATGTGGCATGGGCGGAAACTGAAACTGGTTTGGTAGCAGGACATACGGAAAGAGATGGCATCTACCTCGAATTTCGAGGCCAGGCTGGCTATGACCTCGCCACGGAGAGCCTTGAAAGCATCGGGCGGAAAAATATCCGCCTTTGCAACATCCGAACAGAAGAAGAGCAGGTTCTTGGAGAGAATGGCCAAACCAAACCGGCGTCAGTCATTTGTGCGACGGTATATGTTCCAAACGATCAACGGCAATATTTTGCGAACAAAGTGGAAGCCTATGCTACTGGAGAAAATCCCAAATCGATAAAGCGCGATAAAATATTTCCACTCTATGATGCGTACAAACCTCAAATTACAGAGATCGTTGTTAATATCGATGCAAAGGATAAGCTCAAACTAAAACCAGAGATTTTAAATATACATATTGAGGCGCTTTCAACGAGTGGAGTTCCTAATGAGTTAATTGAACTGCTAAAAAAGACCCCTAAAAATGCAAAGCTAGTTGAGGGAATTGAGGATGTGCGAAAAGCGATTGCTCGGTCATTTTGGGTTGATAAATCAGCCTTATTTCCTCGAGATGATCGTGAGTGGTGCGAGGTTTGGTTGCGCAGTAGTTCTGATAACGATACTGAACAGGAGTTTATTGCACTGGCAAACACTCTTGAGTTGCCCCTGAAAGGTGGGCGAATCTGCTTTCCTGAGAGAATAGTGAAATTGGTTCACATCAATGGCCGCGAATTGGAAATACTCCTAAATAGTTGTGAGTGGATTGCGGAGTTTCGGCGGGCGAAAGAGACTGCTGACCTCTGGATAGAGCAGCCTCCCCGCGAACAAGCGGGATGGGTTGAGAATCTAGTATCTCGTATGGAGGTAGATACAGAATCATTGGTTTCGATCTGCATTCTAGACCACGGCATAAATAATGGCCATCCTCTGCTGTCAGCTGTGCTTAATGATGTTGATAAGCATACCGTTAACCCGGTCTGGGGAACAGACGATCACCATCATTTTGGCCACGGTACGTTAATGGCTGGATTGGCGACTTTTGGAGATTTACAAAGTGCTCTAGAAGGCGCTGGACCAGTCGTTATTTCGCATGTTTTGGAATCCGCAAAAATATTACCCCCACCGCCGGAAACAAATCCTAAAGAGTTATGGGGTGATATGACATCGCAAGGCGTGAGTCGTGCTGAAATTAAAGCCCCCGATAGAAAACGCGTGGTTTGCATGGCCATTACAGCAATAGATGGCCGGGATCAAGGACGACCCTCTTCCTGGTCTGGAGCAATCGATCAATTAGCTGCAGGAGTAGATGATGACCCTAGACGTCTATTCATATTGAGTGCTGGAAATTATACGTGCAATTTGCAGGATTTAAAAAACTACCCCACCGTCCAAATTACAGATGCCGTGCATGATCCGGCTCAAGCGTGGAATGCGCTTTCGATTGGTGCATTCACTAACCTAACACAAATAACAAATCCAACTTTAAACGGGTATGAGCCTATCGCTTCTGCGGGTGAACTTTCCCCCTTTAGCACGACCTCTTTTGACTGGGACAAAGCGTGGCCAATTAAACCAGAAATCGTTTTCGAAGGTGGAAATGCCGCAATGGAAACGTCTTCAGGGTTCGTCACAGAGTGTGACGATCTCTCATTGATATCTACGGGCCACCAGCCCCATCATTCACTCTTTCAACCATTTAGTATGACTAGTGCGGCAACTGCACAGGCAGCATGTTTCGCCGCGAAGATTCAAGCGCAATACCCCAACTATTGGCCGGAAACCATCCGCGCATTGATGGTTCACTCCGCCGAATGGACGGAGGGCATGAAGAAACAATTTCCGGAAGACAGCCCAAACCATAAAATCAGTCAGTTATTGAAGGCCTGCGGTTACGGTGTTCCCTGTCTGGATAAGGCGCTATTTTGTGCCAGCAACATGCTCACCTTGATATCACAAGCAACCTTACAGCCTTATATTCAAACCGGAGGGAAAGACCCTAAAACGAATGATATGCATTTTTACGAACTCCCTTGGCCAACCTCAGTGCTTCAGGAGATGGGAGAAATCACCGTTCGGATGCGAATCACACTATCTTATTTCATCGAACCAGGACCGGGCGAAATTGGATGGAAGGACCGTTACCGATATCCATCTCATTTATTGCGATTTGACGTTAACTCTCCAGGCGAATCTCAAAAGGAATTTCTGAGTCGAATCAATGCGGCATTGCGCGATGAAGAAAATGGTCACCCCAGAACGCCCAGTGCTTCAGGGCATTGGTTAATTGGTTCTAATAACAGAGATAAGGGATCAATTCATTCGGATATCTGGGAAGGAACAGCAGCGGATTTGGCCGCCTCAAACCTAATTGCAATTTCACCTAGAATTGGTTGGTGGAACAAACGAAAGCATCTGAATAAAGCAAACTCACAAACGCGATACGCACTCATCGTTTCCATTGAAACACCTGAACAGGATATCGATATTTATACCCCTGTTGCCGTTCAAACCGGCATCACAATCCCTGTTGAAATCACGATCTAAATTTAATCTATGAAAAATAAAATTTTCCATCCCTACACAACCTTCTCTGCCCTGAAGAATAAGCTTCCGAATCTGGTGCGGGGCGAGGGGATTTATCTCTTCGATGACGAGGGCAATAAATACGTCGATATTGTTTCGAGCTGGTGGGCGTGTGCGCTCGGGCATGGGCATCCGAAGGTTGTGAAAGCGATTCAGGATCAAGCCGGCATCCTTCAGCATTCGATTACAGGCAGTCTGACCCATCCAAACGTGCTGACGCTGGCGGAGCGGCTGGCCAGTTTGATGCCGACTCCGGACCGGCATTCCGTTTTCGCCAGCGATGGATGCAGTGCGGTAGAAGCGGCGATTAAGATTGCGATTCAATATTGGTATAACATCGACCGCCCGGAAAAAACCTGGGTGATCGGGATGGATCAGGGATACCACGGCGATTCGCTTGGCGCGCTGGGTGCTGGTTTTGTGGACGATTTCCACAAGCCGTACGAAAAAGTGACCTCCCACCCGGCCAAACTCCCCTTCCCGGCTGATGGCGATTTTGAGCCGAGCCGCAAGGTGATCGAAGAGCACAAAGCCCAACTGGCAGCGGTGATTGTTGAGCCGCTCTGTCTGGGATCGGCCGGCATGAAAATCTATTCGGCGGACTATCTAAAACAACTGGCGGACTGCTGTGCGGAGAACAACGTGCTTTTAATCATCGATGAAGTGGCGATGGGTTTCGGCCGGACCGGAAAACGGTTTGCGTTTAACCACGCCGGAATTGATCCAGACATGGTCTGTATGGGCAAAGGACTCACAGCGGGTTATATGCCGCTGAGTGCCTGTGTGGTGAAGGATGAAATTTACAACACGTTCACCGATGATGGCGAAAAGGACTGCACTTTCTATCACGGCAACACCTACGCCGGGCATCCGATCGGCTGTGCGGCGGCGCTGGCGGCGCTCGATATTTATGAAGATGAAGGCACGGTGGAACGCGGCGCTGAAATGGCCGAGAAGATGAAGCAGTGGATGCTGCCGATGGCGGAACTCGATTGTGTGAAAGAACTGCGCTTCCTCGGAATGATCGGCGTGGTGGAGCTGAAGCCGGAAACAAAACCGTTAATTGCGCAGATGAAGCAATCGCTGTTTGAACAGGGGTATCTGTTCCGCCCGTTGGGCACCATGTTCTATCTCATGCCGCCGTTGATCATTTCTGACGACGAATTGAAAGGTGCGGTCTACGCCCTGCAGCAAACCATTGAGGAATTTTGTCCGTAGGTTGAATCTCCAGATTCGACCGCCTCGCAGACGGGAGACGGGTCTGGAGACCCGTCCTACGCCGCCCATGAAAACAAGAATGCGTCCTCCCCGTTAAAATGTTTGTACCCCGTCCGCTCCCTGCTAAGCTGTCTGGTCTATGAGTGAATCAGTTCTAAAAACCTTCATTGCATCAGCATGCCTGATTGCCCTGCCCGGTATCGCCGACTTTGTTGATACGCAACAGGTCTATCAGAAGCTGGATGCGAATCCGGAGGTGGTGATTAATTCACAGGGGCTGGCGCAGCATGACCTGTCGATTCGCGGGGCGGATTATTCCGCCTCGGGCGTTTCGCTGAACGGGTTGCGGATCCGGAGCCCGTGGTCGTCGCACTACAACACCGATGTTCCAATGATTGGAAATCTGTTCTCAGCTCCAACCGTTGAAACCGGGTTAAATAATGCTTCCGGCAATCTGGTCGGGACGGCCAATTTTAATACCCAGCCACTCAACAAGGGCTCGCATTATTCCGCCGGCATCGGCACCAAGAAGCACTACGCCGCCACGCTGTATGCAAGCGGTGAAAACGTCGGCGGTTATTTTGATTGGGAAAAGGCGCAGCGGATTGATTACAACGCCAACGATCTGGAGCGTTTCACCGGCGGTGCCCTGCTCCAGTTTCTGCATGAAGAGTGGCAGTTCGATTTCCTGGCAGCGAGCCAAAGTAAAGAGTTCGGAGCGCAGGGTTATTACGGCGCGCCGTCCACCACTTATGCCGAACAGCAGCTGGACGACACCGTGATTTTCGCGGGAGCCACGCGCGGTGATCTTTCCGATGCCTATTTTCAGGCTTCGGCTGTTTATCGCGATTTGCGCGATCAATATGCTGTGCATTCATCGCTCTTTTACAGCGACATCACTTCGCGGAACACCGGCCTCTCCGTGGAAGGCCGAACCATGGAAATCCAGAACATTGCGCTTAAACTGCGTGGTGGGCTCGAATATGAACAAGTCAGCGGAGACGTCACGAAAGACGACCGCACACGCGGCAATATTCTGATTATGCCGGAAGCACGGTTCGAACGCTTCACCATTTTCGCCGGACTGAACAGTGTTTTCCAAACCTCGGAAAGTGCCGACTTTCTTCCAAGGGTTGGAATCGACTGGTTCGTGACGGATAACGGGCGGATCTACGCGTCGTACACCGAAACGGAACAGCAGCCGGATTATCAGATGCTCTATTCCACGGCCCCGTTCCAAATCGGAAACCCGTTACTAGAGCAGCAGCAGTCCAAAAATGCGGAGCTGGGTTTTAAACAATTCCTGTCGGCCAGTTGCGACTGGCGCATCGGCACCTTTTTCCGGAATCTGGAAAATGCCAACGACTGGATTGCCTACACAGCGACCGATCTCGGCGATTTGAATATTGCCGGCATCGATGCCGCGATTGCTTATTATCCTTCGGAAAATCTGAGGCTTCAGGCGTATTATCAGTGGGTGCATAAAGACAACTCGATTGAAAACGGGCTCTATGAAACGGACTATCCAGAGCAGCTACTGAATCTTTCCGCCTATTGGAAATTCCTGAATGAATACGCCATCGAATTTGCTCAGACCACCCGCCTCCAGACCGAAAATACGCTGCGAACCAGCAGCGATTTCGGAGCTCTGGCATCTCTGGGCTTGCATTATTTCCCGCGTTACGCCGAGAATGTCCGACTTTCACTTTTGGTGAATAATCTGTGGAGCACCGACTTTCAGTCCATTCCCGGCCTGGAACCGCGCCCGACAGGTATTTTCGCCAGCATTGCTATAGGTTGGTAGAAATTAACTACAAAGACACAGAGTACACGAAGAATCATCCATTCAGAGATCCTGTAGAAACTTCGTGCTCTTGGCGCCTTTGTGTTAAATAATTTATTGAGGATTTTGAAATGAGTTTTGAAAAAGGATCACTGAGTTTTCGTATGTTTTTCGCACAGCGGGATTTCGAGGAAGCGGATATTGAAAAGTTTGCCGCGGCTGCTTTTCCGCCACTGAATACGCTGGCTGAAGAAGAGATCCACGGCTGGGTGGCAGGCCGCCATATTCTGGACCGAACGATCAACGAAGAAACGGCTTATCTGGGCGGCTATCTGCGTCTGACGCTGACGCAGGCAAAGAAAACCGTCCCCTCTTCCCTGTTGGCTGCGGAGTGTGCCGTTGAGGAAATGGCGGTGATGGAAGCCGAGGACAAGCAGTATCTGAATCAGACCCAGCGCTCGGAAATCAAGAAGAGCATTAAAGAGCGCCTGCTGCCGGAAATGCCACCCCAGCTCAAGGGCATGGACTTTGTTTTCGACGAACGCTCCCACATGATCTACTGCACCGCCACTTCGGAAAAGCAGCTCGATGCCTTTGTGCTGACGCTGATGCAAACCACGGGCGTGGTGGCGCAGGTGGCCGATCCCGAAAACATTGCCAGCAAGGACGCCGGCGTTAATATTCAGAACTGGGCCCCCGCCAGCTTTTCGGATGAGCTCGAAGACGGTATGGTCGACGGCACCGCCGGACGTGAGTTTCTGATGTGGCTGTGGTTCTGCTCTGAAAAACGTGGCGGACTGGCAAATATTCCAGACGTTGGAGAAATGGCCTACATGGTTGAAGGGCCACTCACGTTCGTGATGGAGGGCAAAGGCGCCCATGAAATCACGTTGAAAAAGGGCGAGCCAATGCTCAGTCCGGAGGCGCGCACCGCCCTGCTCAGCGGAAAGAAGCTGAAAAAAGCCAAGGTGCAGTTTGTACGTGGAGAAGAAGTCTGGGCCTTCACTTTTGATGCCGATGACTTTGTTTTCCGCAGCCTGAAGCTCCCGCAGACGGAAACCTTCGACCGCGTGGGTAAATTTCAGGAGCGTATGGTGCTGCTCGAAACCTTCCGCCAAACTTTTTTCCACCTATACAGCGAATTCGTGAAAGAGCGCGACGATTCCAAGGCCTGGAAAGAAACCAAATCAACCATGCGTAAATGGGTCGCCGACCGCCCCACCAGCGCCTAGGCAGCACCTTCCGTTTTTCCCGGGCATTGATGTTCTGGAAATACGGAACGGTTTCGTTTTCATCTATCCCCTGCCCATAAACCTGTGGCATCGCCCCTGCTACAGGCTGAGGTTAAGGAGTAATTAAAATGAAAACGAAACTATCCCGTATATTTGCACCACCCGCTGAAGAGAAAATCGCCTTGAATCCCTCCACCCTTGTTTCGGATCTGGATTCAATCAAGACCAACCTGCACGAGGTTTATAACCTGAAACAGAAACGCTTCGGAAACACATTGGTACATGTCCTGTGGCGCGAGATTGATCTTGAAGAAGCCTGGCCGAGCTCGCAGGAATTTCTACAGGAAACCTATAAGGAACTATGCCAAATTGCATTGCAACTGAACGTTACCCTGAAACAGCCCGAACTCATTGGCAGTTTTCGCAAGGCAATTGCCCTGTTTATTCAGCAAACAAACTGCATTATCGAACAGGTCCAGTCTGATCCGGCTCCCCGATTCTTCAACCGCGATGAATTGATGAATATTGATGCCGGAATTTTTAAAATCCAGCACTCCATCACCCGCCTTAATAAACATATTCTTACGGAATTCGACTTTACGCCCATACCAAAAAATCCGGCAAGACGCCCACAGCAGGTTTCCTCCCATCCGCAAAGCACTGAAGAATATCTTATCTCTTCAGCTCTTTCTTCAGCAGCCGGATAAATTTTTCGCTCGGCTTGTGCTCTGCGCCCATCATGCAGGCTTGGATCCAATTGCGTTCCAGCAGGTAGGTGCTGCGGTAGCTAATCAGCACGCCGTGGTTTTTCAAGGCATCGCCGATGGATTCAGATGAATGAATCTCCGGCAGTGCAATGGTAACAACCGCCGGCATGGCGCAGGAGTCGGGCGCAAGAATCGGGGCGTCAATCTCGGCCAGTTTACGCCGGATACTTTTCGACCAACCGCGTACTTCTTCGTAGCGTGTATCCCAGTTTTGCGCCTGCAGTGCCGCCAGAAGCGCATAGACCAGATTGGATTGGATTGTGAAGGGAATTCCCTCATTTTGCTGATAAATTCCAAGATCGAGTACACAGGGGATCTCGTCAGGTGCCGGTTCGAAATCGTGGTTGTGGAACACCATCGATAATCCGGAAATGGAGGCGAGCCCTTTTCCGCTGGTTCCGGAGGCAAGATAGATGCCCGACAGATCCACCGGCACGGTTCCGAGCGAGCTGATGCAGTCGAGACAGAGCTTTATACCGCGAGCCTCGCAAATCTCCTGATACATTTTTATGTCGTTCAGCACACCGGTTGAGGTTTCGCAGTGGGTTCCCCAAATCCATTCAATATCGGGATGCTCATGAAGCACTTTTTCAATCTCCGAACGCTCGAAGGTCTGCCCTTCCGGAACTTCCAGAGTATGGAAAAAGAGTTTGGCCCCGTTGGCATTTTTCGTGAGCCGCCGACCAAATTCGCCGCTCACCAGAATCAGCCCTGTGGAGCACAGCAGAGAAAGCTGCCCCGCAACAGCATCGTTGGCCAGCGTTCCGGGGCCCATGAGAACCTGCACCTGCTGCGCACAGGCAAGTTCGCAAAGTAGGTTGCGAACCCGCTGGAAATCTTTCAAAAATGCATGGGATCGATGCGAACAGGGCTTTTCGTTATAGACCTCCTGCACCTGCTTGGAAAAGTCGACCGGGCCCGGGAGGAAATTGAACAGTATGGTATCGTCGTTGGCGAGCGCCGGCGTGTCTTTTGCGAAAGAACGCGACTTGCCCTGCAGATCTCGATATCGCTCGATGGCGGCATACATGGGTTGATATTCGGCCCCTTCGCTGCCGACTAATGAACCGAACGGAGTGAAGCCGAGATACTTGTAGAGTTTGATCTGCCGTACCGTGGCCGAGATAACGAACAGCTCACAGCATTGATCATCCGCATATTCGGTGAGCAGTGCAATCAGCCCCTGCGAAATACGCGTATAGCGGTACGTTTCCTCGACGGCCAGCAGCCGAATCTCGCAAATCTTTTTTACTTCAGGGAGATAGGAATCAAGATTTTCCACTTTGCTATCGAGAGAGAACGGGCGTTGATCGCGATAGGCAATCATACCTGCGAGCTCTTTGCGCTCTTCGTTCACACAGATGATATATGTATTCTGATTGTGGAACTTATCAACCAGCTTTTTTTCCTGATTCATCGAATGCTGTGGAATTTCTTCCACAAACGTTTTGTAGTTCAAAGCGTGGATTGCATCAAATTCCCACTCCTGATCAGCCACTTTAAAGGTAAAACTGTCGAGCAAACCCATTTAAGCCTCCTTCTGAGGTGAAACCTCGGCAAACGCTTTTCGGATTCGTTCGCGATGAGCAAATAGAATTATAACGGAAGAGCCGGCAAGTGCCGCAACGGTGTGACCCGGAAGATGCATCGCATAGGCCACTAATGGAAGCAGGAGAAATGCGGCCAGGCCGCTAAGGATAAAACCGCGCCGGAAAACCATCAGGAGCAGTGTAATCCCCAACAGCAGCAACGCAAGTTGCGGATCATAGGCGATGTACGCTCCAATGGCAGTGGCAATACCCCGCCCTCCGCGGAACTGGAGCGGAAGCGGCCAGATGTGGCCCATAATGACAGCCACGAGAACAAGTGAAACCGCGAACTCTGAAATTTTGAATTGTCGGGCCAGAAGAATAGCGAGTAACCCTTTCAGCGCGTCACCGAACAACGTGACGATGAATCCGGGCTTCCCCAGCACACGACCCACATTCCGGGCCCCGACTCCACCACTGCCGGAATCGCGAATATCCTGGCCGGTTTTGAATCGAACGAGATAGTACCCCGTGCAAATCCCCCCCAGTAGATAGGCCAGTATGATGTAAATGATGTCCTTGCCCGTCATCGAACACTCCCCAGTATTGGCATAGTGTTAGCAGATTAGCAGGATGCGAATGTTTTTCAACTTCAATTGCGTCCCTTGGAAAATGGACAAACTGTTCCGAAGGTCGTGGAATCAGGAAAGGTTGTATCGGCCGGGCGCGATGATGTTGTTTGGATCGAGCACTTTCTTCAGATTTCGAATGGTATGCCAGTAGGGATCGTCGCCTTTCACAACATGATGCATGGAGTTGATTCCAACCCGATAGGGGGGATAGCCCTGCTCCATATAGCGTGCTTCCATTTCCTGAATACATGCTTTAGCTCGTTCAGCCTGCTCCGCATTGCGGCGGTCGAACGCCAGGCTCACAACCCCTTCCATCGCCTTGGTATCCATCAGGTTAACCGTTATGGCCGCTTCGAATCCATGTTTTGCAAAGGTGTCGCGGGTGTCGGTGACAACTTCGAGCACCGTTTTTCCAAAGGCTGGAATAATCGGAAGGCAGAACATGACGCCGCTGTCGGACTGATCCGGGTCCAGTTCTTCCAACCGTTGGAAATCACCGGCGGCCCAATAGACCGCTTTTAATGATTTGTCGGTGGCGTGGCCGCGGGTAAAGCCATAAACCGGTTCCACGGCTTTCAGCATCATCAGCTGGATGCGCATGGCCGGCATAAATGACAGGTTGCTCAACACCGCTTTAGCCTGAGCCACTAAACCGTCGTTCAGAAACATGGTTTTGGCAAATCCGGATACCGCGCGCCGGATTTCCTTTTTTGCTATGCGAAGCTGGGCCTTAGTGCCGAGTACTCCAATGGCTGCACTCCAGGGGCCAAACCCACCGTCTTCCAACATTTGCACAGCTTTATCACGCGTTGCTTCGCCTTCGGCATCTCCATGCGCGATGAGCTGTTCGTAAATCAAGGGAGCGAGCGTTATGTAGGAACGCTCTCTATTGCCGACATGCGCGATGGTTGTGAATATTCCGCGCGTTCGAAGCGAGACCAGTGCATTAATCAGCACAGGCAGTTTCTCTTCGGAATCAATTTTTACGATGGCTGCCATGTGCTCTTCAGGCTTGGGCATTAAATCAATGCACGCCGAGGTTACGATGCCAAAATTTCCCTGAGGAAACAGACCATCGAGAGAAGGGCCAACCCCGTGCGAATATAGATTCTTCGTCTGCGCATTCTCATAATGCCCGAATCCGGTCCGAATACTTTCACCGTTCCCGAGAACAACCTCTATATTCGACATTCCGTGCGCGCGGGAATCGAAGTAGCCGACACCCCGATCCATTGCATTTCCGATCAGACTGGTGTCAGACGTTGATCCGGTTACGTTCAGCATCAGCGAAAGTTTCTTATCCGTAATGTAATCGAGCAGCTGGCGCTGGGTCACTCCGGGCTCCAGAACAACATAATGAAACTGCTCGCTGATTTCGATGATCCGGTTCATGCCGGAAAGGTCGACAATGGCCGCACCATCTTTAACCGGAAGCTTGGAACCCATGCCCCACTGCTTTCCACAACTAATGGGATAGAGCGGAGTTTTATACTCATTCGCCACAACAACAAGCTGTTGAACCTGTTCGTGGCTGGTGGGCTTCAGCACCGCAATGACATCGCGTCGGGAAGCACAGACGCTTTTTGTGTAATTTTCCAAGGCTTGGAAATTATCAATAACGGCATGTGTGCCGAGCACCTGTTTCCAGGCTTCGATAACTTCAAATGAAGCTGAAATATCAGACATTGCTCAGGAGTCAGGCCTGAACTAACGATTCAGGACTTGAAAAATAGCCAAGTGCCGTATGTGCTTGAGGAACACGAACTGAAACCACACTGCCATCTCCCACCCGGCTGGAGAACTGCATCGAACCGCGATGCTCTTCAATCACCTTTTTGGTAATGAAGAGGCCGAGACCAGCCCCTTTTTCAATGGTTGCGGTATTGTCGAACGGCTCAAATATCCAGCGTAATGTCGCCGTATCCACTCCGCATCCGTTATCCTTCACTTTTATATCGATATCGTTCTGGGACAGGGAAAACAGTACGGTGATTACCGGGGAAGAGTGATTGTCTACGGCCGTTACCGCATTATCGATGAGGTTTTGGATGGCCCGCTTTACCTGAAGGCGTTCACCGAGCATTTCATACTGATCTTCGATCCCGTCGACCTGAACCGAGAAGGAAATATCTGAATGAGCGGCGGCATCGCGGAAACAATCATTTACAAGCTTTGGAAGACTCAGACGCTGCATCTGGGAAAAATCGAACCGCCCCAGGGCCCGCCAGGATTCGACCAGTTCTGCACAGCGTTCTACGTTACGCTCGATCTGGTCAAGATATTCACTCATTTCATCCGAGGTGGATTCCTGCTTTTCCTTCAGCTCATAATTAAGCAGATCAAGATAACCGCGAATGATGGTGAGCGGATTGCGCAGATCGCGAACCAGTTCCGATGAGGCAGCTCCCAACGATGTGAGCTTGTTGGTTTTTCCAACTTCACGACTCAATGACTGCGTCATTTTGTTCAGCTCTTCCTGGGCCTGTTTCTTTCGGGAATGCAACCGGGTACGGTCAACATATTTTTTAACAACTGCTTGAATTTCATCGGTATCAAAGGGTTTTTGAAGATAATCGTTTGCTCCGAAACGGATCGCCTGCTGTGCCGTTTCCAGATCGCCATATCCCGTGAGCATAATAATGGAGACATTGTTATTAATTTCGCGGATCTCCTGAAGCCCCTCAATGCCGCTCTTTTCCGGCATGCGGATATCCATTATAACCAAATCAGGATCGCTGTCGCGGAGAAGCTCGATTCCGGCATCAACACGGTCTGCCAGAATCATATCGTAGTCATATTTGAGTACCATGCGCAGACTTTCACGTGGCCCGCGCTCATCATCGATGACCAATACCGTACCGAGCTTTTGCTTTGCATCCGCGATCATACCTACTACCCCTTAAAATGAAACCGAGTATGTCATACCTATGAGGTTGGAAGCAATATCATAAGTACCCGGATATACAGGGTTGGTACTGGATCGATCTGCGTAGACAGTATGGGAATATGAAAGATCCACTGTGTGGCCCCCAAACGTATACCCCAGCCCCAAACCGAAGATATTCCGGTCAGTATCGGGCAGAATCGGTGTGATGGAGGAATCGGGGATCGGGCTTTCAATAAACGAATATCCTGCACGAACAACCCACCCTTCTGCAAATTGCCAGCTTCCGCCAATTGCCGCCGTAATGGTATCCTCCCAATTATTGACGAGCTCAAAAGTTCCCAAGCCAGTGACCGTCGCTGTCTGCACATCATTGACCGACCACTCGATCCATTCAATAAGCGCCTCCACCTGAATGTCATCGGTCAGCTGAATGCCATAGCCAGCTCCGAAAATATTCGGGAAACTGATATCCATTGTCAGGTCACCTTCATATTCAAGATCCACCTGGCTACGATAAGTCAGAGCCAGACGCTGATTATCGGTCACCATCCAAGTCAGCGCAGCGTTTCCTCCGATGCCCCAGCCGTCACCATCCGCATCGACGTCAACATAGGGGGGAGCGGGGTTAGGAGCCCCTGTGGCCACCAATCCCTTAAACCCCAGCTGTGAATAGTAAACGTCCAGGCCAGCTGCCAGAGAGACTGAATCTCCAAGTTTGACCGCTACGGTTGGATTAAAATTGATCACTACCATTTCGGCATCATATAGAATTGCTGTACCTGCGGGAGGCAGCGGCGCAGGGGGAAAAGGCGCCAACGAAGCGGGATCCCAGGAAACGCCTTGACCATAAGGCGTAGTGATACCCAAACCCCAGACGATACCTTCCGCGGCGGGCATTGAGTAGTAAAGGTTGGGAAGAACGGCCCATGGATCATCGGAAACGACCTCCCCTGCCTGCGGATGCGTATAAGTATTTTCCGCTCGCGCAAAAGCAACAGCCACCACAGCGGAAGCATTCGTCTGTAATGCGAGGTTGGCCGGGTTATACGAGATGGCAGACGCATCGTCGACGAAGATCATGTTGGCCCCGGACTTTGCGATACCCTCCGCAGTCGGCGCCGGATTCCGATAACCATCTGCATGTGCACCACATAAAGATGCACCAACTATTAGAAAGGTTAAGGTGTTTAACTTTGATTTACTGTATTTCATTTATATGTACCCCGCTCAAGAAACCTATTTAAATTTGCCGCGTATATTGCAGAATACATGCCATATGTCACAGATTTATTACGCGTAATTGGCGCCAAGCTGCATAACCACAACTTACGAATCCGATACGAACTTCTGCTGCCAAAGAAACACGGTCCGAATATCTCCATCACGTCGAATAAAATACGCCCTATGGAACTGCCCGGCATAGCTTCAGCATTCTTTGGCCAAAGAAAACTCCTGATTTCTTCTGCCGCAAGACAAGGGTGCCAATCTTGACATACCCCTGATTATTCCCTAGTACATTGCCGATGAAAATACATCCGACAACGAGTTCTCTACGTCTGCGATCTGATATAACGATGCATACCTCCTCTCCCCTCCCATGAGCCAAAGAATGAAAGCTCTGATGGTATACCCCAACCGCTACCGGCCGCATGTAATGCCCGTGGGTATAGAATACGTATGCAACTCCCTGCTCCACGCCGGAATTCCATTCGAAGTTGCCGACCTTAACTTTGAGTCTGTAGAAGATGTCTGCAGCCGGATCATCCAGAATAAGCCGGATTTAGTCGGAATCAGCATACGCAACGTCGATGCCTGCTACCTCCGCCAGAACGAGTTTTTCATCCCGCAAATCCGGGATCTTGTGCATCGTATCAAATCGGTCCACTCCTGCCGCGTTGTTCTAGGTGGAGCGGGCTATTCGCTGTTTCCCAGCGAGATTCTGGAGTACACCGGTGCTGACTTTGGCGTTGCAGGCTTCGGAGAAAAAGCTTTGCCTGAATTGATTTCAGCGCTTGAAGGCGGAAAAGATCTTGCGGGCGTGAACAATCTTGTCTGGCGCAACGACCAAACGGTCGTCCTCAATCCGCGCAGCAAACTTGGTTATGAAGAGCTGCCCCCCCGCCGGCGAAACATTATGCGCAATCGCGACTATTATCGTGCCTATGGATTCGGAAACATCGAAGCCCGGCGAGGCTGTCATAAACCTTGCGGATATTGCGCCGAGCCTGAAATTGTCGGAAGAGATGTGCTCACACGAAGTATCGACCATGTACTGGCCGAGCTCCGCGAACTACGCGAGATGGGCATGTCATTCGTCCATTTTTCCGACAGCGAATTCAATGTTGGCTCCCCAAGATTCACCCGCGAACTCTGCAAAGCAATGATTCGCGAAAATCTGGGCCTTCGGTGGAGTGCGTTCATTCATCCTGATCCGCGCTCGCTCTCCCCGGAAATCTGCAAATTAATGCGGGAAGCAGGATGTGCAGAAGTCGGGCTCTCCGTGGATTCCGGTTCGGATAAAATACTTGCCGGAATGGGTAAACAACATACGGTTGATGACTCGGTTGAAGTTAGCCAATGGTTTAAGCAGGCGGGGATCTCGGTTGCACATACCTATCTATTCGGCTGGCCCGGGGAATCCTTGGACACGCTGGCCGAGACCGTTAACTTCATGCGGCGCACAGAACCCGATTTTAAACTTATTTTTGCAGGAATACGCATTCTCCCCGGCACGCGTATTGCGGACGTGGCATTGCAACAAGGCCTCGTGCCTGAAGATGCCGACCTTCTTGTACCTGTTTTCGCAAACCCGGAGCAGGTACTGAGCGAGTTTCTCCCCTACCTACGCCGAGAAACACGCGGAATTGAAAATTGCATACTCCCATCAAAGGGCGTGGATTTTTCAAATCTGGTGATGCAGGCAGCTTACCTGCGGGGATACGAGGGAGGCTATGCTGATTTCATGGACCATATCACCTCTCTCCCCCTTCGTGAAAAAGTTGCAATCGGCTGGGATGCTGCGCAGCGCTTTCTGCTTAAGAAGCAGTTTATCCCTTCTGCACGCTGACGCAATCTTCCATAAAGTTTGAGCACCCTTTCGCGTACTGACTTTTAGGGTATCCATGGCAATCCATCGCCAGGAAACGTTGTTCCACAGCTTCTCTATCTGCAGGAATTCATGCCGCGACAAGCAATTGAATTATCCAATCCAGGATCAGATAGCGAGGATTCTACCGGATAAGATTATACCCACAGGTTGTGCATTAATTCTTGATATATACAATATATTGATATTTAGTGTACAAAATTGTACACGAATACACTTATAGTGCTATGCGCACTTCATTGCGGTGCTCATTAGGTTGCGCACAAAAGGGATACACTAATTATGGGCCAAGGGGAAATGCGCGCGTGATCGGTAAAAACAGAGTGGTCATCACTGGGGTTGGAGTGCTCGCAGCCAATGGCATTGGAAAAGAGGCCTTTTGGAATTCCCTCCTCGCTGGCGAATCCGGGATTGGACCAATTACTTTATTTGATACTTCTGATATACCGCATGCTATTGCAGGAGAAGTGACTGATTTTAATCCTGAAACATATATAGAAAAGTCATTCAAACCGAAAAGAATGGCACGCTTTACTCAATTAGCTTTAGCAGCAACGAATTTAGCTATTGAAGATGCCCATGTTCTGGATTCCCTGAGAACAATAACTGTTCCAATTTGTATGGGAGTCAGCACAAGTGCAACCGAGGTCATTGAAACTCAAGTTCTTAGAATTAATGATCGTGGAGTTCGATATGCCAGTCCTCTGACCGCAATCACTTCACTACCACAGGCTGGCGCAGGAACTATTGCTGCAGTTTTAGGCATCAAGACGGAAACGATGACCGTTTCTACAGGTTGCCCTGCCGGACTAGATGCTATTGCTTTGGCATTTGACTCAATTCGACGAGGTAAGAGAGATATTGCAATCGCAGGAGGGGCCGATGCTCCTATCACAAAATTAACCATAGCTACATTTGATGCAGCAAACATGATCCCCTCGGCCCACAAACACCCGGAAAAAGCTAGTAAGCCTTTTGACCAGAATAGAGATGGAGGGGTCATTGCCGAGGGAGCATGCGTTTTGATACTTGAAAATCTGGATAATGCCCTTTCCAGAGGAGCCCAACCGCTCTTGGAAATTCTCGGCTACGGCTATGCAGGAGATAATCAAGGACAACCGCCAGGCCATGGATTAAATGACAGCATGTCTGAGGCTCTCTGCAATGCCGGCATAATGCCTCAGCAAATTGATTACATTTCTGCACATGGCCCAAGTGATATACACTTGGATTATATTGAGACCCTTGCGATAAAAACAATATTTGGAGAACATGCCTACAAGCTCGCAGTCAGCTCCATCAAAGGTGTGACGGGCAACCCTTTGGCCGCCGCCGGCCCTATGCAGATATCTGCCTGTGCGAAAGCATTCGCAACCGGGATTCTTCCTCCAACGGCAAACTATGAAACTGCAGATCCATCTTGCGATCTGGATTATGTTCCTCAGGCAAGAGAATCACAAATCGACTTCGCCATGATCAATAATCACGGTTTTGGCGGCAGCAACAGCAGCTTAGTGGTTAAGAGATATAAATGACACTTCTTATAATAGCCCTAATAAGCACTCAGTTCATCACATTATTTCTGGGTTTGCTCGTTTACTTAAACAACAAGACACGTCTCGTAAATAAGCAGTTCATTATTTTATCAATACACTTAACCACATGGGCTTTCTGTGTTTTGAAAATAATAGAATCCCCGACTTCCGCCTCGGCAAACTTCTGGATTCGAGGGGCCTTCTTCGTGACAGCTTTCTTTCCAGGTAGCTTCACGTTGATTTTATCGGCTATCAAATTCAGTAATTACACTTGGTCGATGCTGTATAAAAAACTTGCTCCCTATCTGAGCCTTAACCTTATCGCTGCCTTATTGACCCTGACGCCATTCTTTATGAATAGCGTAAGCATCTCGCCCCAAATAGCTAATAATATAGCCAGCGTTCCAGAAGCTACATATGGCCCAGGATATTATATTTATGCAGTCTACTTCATCGTAACCTGCCTAATTGCCGGGAAAAAATTCTACCATACGTATAAAGAATCGTCCGGCATCGAACGTTTCGAACTGCAGTATATTTTATACGGTTTTAGTGCGACTTTCATCATTGGAGCTTTTGCATCCTTAATCCTTCCCATTCTGGCCGGAACAAATAAAACCAGTCAATTTGGTCCATTAGGCATCATTCTTCTGGATGGAATCGTTGCATACGGTATCACAACAAGGCGTATCTTGGGAATTGCCACCATTCTACAACGAATCACAGCCTACATTCTGCTCACGTCGTATTTAATCGGCGTCTATTACATTACATGGCAAGTATCAGCTTTCGCTCTTGGAAGTTTAACTGAGACTTCAGAAAGGCTGCCCTATCTACTAGCCACTATGGCTGTGGTCTTCTCAATGTTCCCCGTACAAGGCCGCTTTCAGGCTGTTGCGAATAAGCTCATTGCATCAAGAACAATGGATGTGCCGGCAACGATGAAGCAAGCCAACTTGATATTTCAGTCAATCACAACAATAGACGCATTGTTAAAACAATACTCAACTTTACTAGGCAACGCTCTCGAAACAACAGGAGTACACATTTTACTTGCCAACAACAAATCTTCAAATAATTTATATGTTAATTATAATAATATTTCAGATTCTTTAGCTTTTGATGGCCCCGTATGCCAACTCTTGATCTCTGAGCGAGAGCCCGTCAGCAGAGATACCCTAAAGCGGACACGAGCCACCAAATTAAACAATCTCGCAGAGCAAAGTCTTTCTGACAGAAATGCCAGTGTCGCCATAGGTGTCTTTGCACAAAATATTTTAAAGGGAGTTGTACTCCTCGACCCTAGACTTGACGGAAGAATATACGACCGAAATGAGCAGGATGCGCTACAGATGCTTTGTAACCAGTTTTCTGTAGCCCTTGAAAATGCTGATTTATATACAAAAATGCAGGATAGTAAGATTCAGAATGAAATCATGCTGGATCAGTTGGTCAGCGGCGTTGTGGTGGCAAACCCTGAAGGTGAAATAACGCTGTTCAATCACGAGGCACAGCGAATTACAGGAATTGAGGATAAAGAAGCGATCGGTCAGAAAATTACAATCCTGCCCAAAGAAATCTATTTGGCCCTCGAGGTTACTCTCGAAAATAAAAACGGCGTTCGCAACATTGACGCCACCTTGTTCCCACAGGAGGATTCTGAAGAGAGTAGAAAAAATATTCGTATGGGCTCGGCGTTCCTTTTCGGACATGACGGCAAGCCTATGGGCGCCTTACTCGTGTTCACAGACATTACTGAATTGAAAGGCCTCGAAGAGCAGGTTCGTCGATCTGACCAGCTATCCAGCGTCGGCACTCTGGCCGCCGGCATGGCACATGAAATCAAGAACCCGCTGGTCACCATTAAAACCTTCACGCAACTCTTGCCTAAACGATACGAGGATGAAGATTTTCGCAATGATTTTTCCTCGCTGGTTGCACATGAAGTTAACCGGATTGACGGCATCGTAAATGAGCTGCTTAGTTTCTCCAAACCGGCCAAGCCTCATCTGATACCGATGAATATTCAGGAAACCATTGACCAATCCCTCAAGCTGATTCAAGAGCAGTTATCGCAGAAAAACATTACCCTCACTAATAACTGCCGGGCAGCCTCGACCCATATTTTCGGGGATGCAAAACTACTGTCTCAAGCACTAATCAACCTGAACCTTAATGCCATCGAAGCCATCGGGGAATCCGGCAGTATTACCTTTGGAACATTGAATTGCGCACACCGTTTTGCCAATGGCGACTCTCCTGGTATAGCAGTAACCCGGAAATGCATCCGGCTCCAGATTTCAGATACCGGGAAAGGCATTGAACGCTCTGACCTGCAGAAAATATTCGACCCGTTTTTTACCAATAAAAGCGAAGGCACCGGTATGGGGCTTTCTGTCGCACATGGCATTATTTCGGAGCACCACGGAGTTATTGAGGTTGAAAGCGAACCGGGACGCGGCACCTCATTCTATCTCTATATCCCACTCTTAGAGGAGGGAACTATGTCATGAAAACCATGCCCTCCTGCCTCCTCTATTCCCGCGATGAAGAACTTGTTTCGCGTTTGATACGCATCACGACGTCAATTTCAGCAATCCATCCCATTGATGAGCAGAATGATTTAGAGCAATGGTTCCGGCAATTCGGCGATACCGTATTGCTGGCAGACCTGCGGGCACCAAACTGTCTGGATGCTATTGCAGAACTACGCACCGAGTACCCTACCTCTATTTTTATTATGTTAGGAGCGGAACGCTCCGACCCCATGCTGGCGGCTCAGTTACTCGATCCATATGCAACCTGCGCCCTTGAACCCGACCGTCGTGAATTTCAGGCGCTGGTTAAACAGGCCATTGAATGCCTTCTGCTCCGCCAGAAAAACAGGGTTCTTGAAGATGAACTGGCCGCACTCAACGCCCGAAAAGTTGAGCATCGCCCGGAGCCTCGCACCCTATTCTCGGCTCCGTTGCGGAATTTCTCGAAAGCGCAGCGCAACTTCGACAATGTTGAAATGTTGTTTGAAAGCGTGGTTGAAGGTTTGGTTGCCACCGCCCGGGTTTCCCGTGCCGGCATCTTTATCCAACCCGACCCCCACTCAGAATACGCCTTCGAAGCGGGAACACGCTGCTTAGCCGCCACTGAAAAACTAACCCTCCATCCAACAAATCCATTTGTCCGATGGTTGGAAATGAATACCCATCTCATATCGCGCAAAACGCTCGAAAATATTGTCGCTCCAGACGAGCGCGCCATGCTCAAACAGATGCTGGATTCGCTGGGAGCAGAAATCATTATTCCCCTCTACGCCACGGGGTGCATCAAAGGCTGGATATTTGTCGGGCAGCGCTCCACGGGAATTCCATTCGATGTCGCAGATCTTGAAGACCTGACCGGACTGGCCGATCACATTTCAACCACACTGGAAAAGGCGTTCCAGTATGAAGAAACCGCGTTGCAGAAAGCACTGGCGGAAACGGTGCTCCACTCCATTCCGTTCGGCATCGTTGCGTGCGATGAAAATGCGGTTATCCGGTGGTTCAATTCCTCGGCGAACGAAATACTCCAGCCGTCTGAAAGCGTTATAATCGGTGAGCGCGCAGAAATTCTCGGCAGCCGAATTGCCGACCTTTTCCACCGGGCCCTCGCCAACGATAGCGCATACGATATACGGGACTGGACCGATCCCCGGACCAAGCTCACCGTATCGGCCGAAACCCGCTGCCTCACAGATAAGGGCCTGTGCGTGGGCGCCATGATCATGATCCGCGATATTACCGGAGCCAAACTGCTGCAGGAAAAAGAAGATCAGCTTGAACGTGCTTCCTTCTGGAATGAACTGGCCTCAAGTATGAGCCACGAAATCCGCAATCCGCTTGTGGCGATCAAAACCTTCTCTCAGCTGTTGCCGCAACGCTACGAAGATCCCGACTTCCGGTCTGAATTCAGCGAACAGGTAACTGCGGAAGTCGATCAGCTCAATCATATCATCGATAAAATCAATGAGTTTGCGAATCCGCCTAAGCCGGTTTTCCAACCATTGGATGTTCGCAAACCCATCGAATTTGCCGTTACCCGAATCCAGAACGAGCTCGACCATGACAATCTGAAGATCCACCTTTCTGCCGACGATTCCCTGCTCACGATCAACGGCGATGCCTCATCGCTCGAAGAAAGTATCTACCATCTGCTCAAGAATGCCGCGGAAAATCTGGCCAACAAACCCGGCTCCAGAATAAATGTCACCGTCAAAGGTCGCTCACCGGATAAAGGGACCGGCAACATCTATATCATGATCACGGATAACGGCAGCGGCATCCATGAATCCGTTCGGGATAAAGTCTATTCGCCCTTCAGCACCATCAAAGCACGCGGGCTGGGCCTCGGAATACCGATTGCCAAACGCGCGGTCATCGATCACAACGGCCAGATCGATATCGATACCAGTTCCGGAGGAACGACCGTATCAATCATTTTGCCCACACTGGAGGCGGAATAATGAGCCCCTTACATCAATTCCAGTCATTGGAAAAACCGATAAATCTTGAAAAAGAAGTCGGAAAGTTTGAGCGGTCACTGATTCTCGAGGCATTGGAAAAATGCAATGGCGTGCAAACCCAGGCCGCACAGCACCTCGGAACCACCCGCCGAATCCTGCGCTACCGTATGGACAAGCTGGGGATCGATCCCCGTTCGGAACGACAGTAAAAATCATCCGCGCGAATTAAATCCCCCCCTTGTCTAATTCAGTTGATGCTTTAAAGTAACGTTTTAACTCATGGAGGATTGAATGAACAACCTACTCGTTGCGGTGGACTTTTCCAAATCCACAGATGCCGTTCTCTCGGAATCCGCTAAACTCGCCACAGCACTCGGTGCGAAACTTTGGATCGTACATGTCACAACGGATGAAACCCAGAACCTGATGTACGAATCCACACAATACACCGGCTTTGATTTCGATTTCACCCCAATGCCCGGCGATATCGAACTGGCGCGCGACATCACGGCCGAGGAAATTAAAAGGGAGCATGATCAACTGCTTGGAATGACCGCCAAATTGCGGGAAAGCGGCGTCACCACCCAGGCCCTCATCCTCCAGGGCAACCCGGCGCTTGCCATCCTTGAAAAAGCCGCCGAACTTAGTGCCGACATGATTATCCTCGGCTCACACGGTCACGGCCTGATGCACAAAGCCCTGCTGGGCAGCGTATCCGAATCCATTATCCACAAATCTCCCGTAAAGGTATTGATCATACCCTCCCAAAAAGAATAAATACCGAAGCGGTCTGAGTTGTCCAAACAGATCATATTAAGATCGTTCTTTAATTGTTTGAATTTGGAACACGCGGCGAAAATGCCGCGTTATTTTTTTGAAAGGCACACAATGCATGAAGAGATTGTAAAAATGAACGAACGCTATCAGGCGGAAAGCGAAGTGCTACAGAAGGTTCGGGACGAAATCGGCAAGGTCATTATCGGCCAGGAAGATCTCATCGAGGCCCTGCTGCTCGCACTTCTCTGCAACGGCCACGTGCTGATTGAAGGCATTCCGGGGCTGGCTAAAACGCTGGCAGTCACCACTCTCGCCCAAACCCTGCATGCCGGTTTTAACCGCATCCAGTTCACACCCGACCTGCTGCCCGGCGATCTGCTTGGCACCATGATGTATAACCCGAAGACCAATGAGTTTACGCCCCACAAAGGCCCGATCTTCGCTAATATTATTCTGGCCGACGAAATCAACCGCTCGCCCGCCAAGGTGCAGAGTGCACTGCTCGAAGCCATGCAGGAACATCAGGTTTCGATTGGCGACGCAACCTATAAGCTTGATGAACCGTTCCTCGTGCTTGCCACCCAGAACCCCGTGGAACAGGAAGGCACATACCATCTACCCGAGGCTCAGGTGGACCGCTTCATGTTCAAACTCGATGTCGTCTATCCATCCAAGGAAGAGGAACACCGCATCCTTAAACGAATGGGAAAAACCAACGTGGATCTCTCCGTCAACGCCGTCATGGATATTTCCGATATCAACCGCCTGCGAAAAATGGTCGATGAAGTTTTCATGGATGAAACACTCGAGCACTACATTCTGGACCTCGTGCAGGCCACGCGCCACCCCTCAAAATACGGAATCGATTGTGCCGGAATGATCCGTTACGGCGCATCGCCCCGCGCCACCATCTTCCTCTCGGTCGCGGCCCGCGGCCGCGCCATGCTCAGCGGACGCGGCTACGTGGTTCCTCAGGACGTGAAAGATGTTGCGCTCGATGTGCTTCGCCACCGTATTCTCCTCACCTACGAAGCCGCCGCGGAAGAGAAAAGCTCTAACGATATCTTAAAGCAGATCCTCGACACCGTTGAGGTTCCGTAGTCAAACGTCGGAAGGTCAAAGGTCGCAAGTCACGGACCTTCAGACCTTCGACCCTCAGACCTTCGACATGAAGAATTCAGCCCACAAAGAACTGCTCAAACGTGTCCGCCAGATCGACATCAAAAGTCGAAAGGTGGTCACAGAACTGCTCGGCGGTGAGTACAAAAGCGTATTCAAAGGTCGCGGTATGGAATTTGACGAAGTCCGCGAATATATGCCGGGCGATGAAGTCCGCACCATCGACTGGAATGTAACCGCGCGAACGGGAAAGCCCTTTGTTAAACGCTTCATCGAAGAGCGCGAACAGTCGCTCTTTTTCCTCATCGATATGTCCGCCTCCGGCACCTTCGGATCGACCGCTGCATCCAAAAATGAAATCGCCGCCGAGCTGTGCGGGATTCTGGCCTTCTCCGCCATCAAGAATAACGACAAGGTCGGACTCATCATTTTCACCGACGAGGTCGAACTTTTTATCGCACCGGACAAAGGGCAGATCCATGTGCTGCATATCATCCGCGAAATCCTCAGCTTCCAGCCCCGCAGCAAAGGCACCTGCATTTCATGTGCACTCGAATATCTCGGGAAAATGGTGAAGAATAAGTGCGTCACGTTCCTGATTTCTGATTTTCTGGATTCGGAATACGACAAACAACTGAAGCTCGCGGCCATTCACTATGATCTCATCGCCGTAACCATCACCGACCCGCGGGAACTGGAACTGCCGAATGCCGGGCTGGTCGAACTGGCCGATGCCGAATCCGGCGAACGGATTCTTGTGGACACCGCAAGCGCTGCCGCACGAAAACAATTCAGCACAGCGGCTAAAGCGCGTCGGCTGGAACTCAAAGACTCGCTTAACCGCCTCAACATCGATCAGATTGATGTGCGCACCGACCGCGACTATGTCCACGACCTGGTCCGCTTCTTCCACAGCCGCGACCGGAGGCAATCGCTGTGAGCCGGCACAACAACGTAGGACAGGCTTCCAGCCTGTCAACAGTAGCGCGGGAAACAGGCTGGAAGCCTGTCCTACTTTCCTGCCTCTTTGTGGCAATCCTCGGTTGTTCAGATAAACAAGATCAGTCGAAATCACTCACCGAACCGGTCTATTCCAAACAATACCGGCAGGATTCAACAACCGTCATCGTCACGCTCAGCGAAACCAACATTCCAACCTCTGGAAAAATTCAGCTGATGATCGATGTCCATGCACCGGCCGGCATGGAAGTCATTCTTCCAGACTCTGGAAACTTTTTGGAGCCGTTCTCAGTGGCCGATGGCTATACCGAACCAGTTCAAACGCTACCTAATGGCAAACAGCTTCATCGCCGCGTTTGGATTCTCATCCCCAGCCTGCCCGGTGACCACCGGTTCCAACCACTGGAAATTATGGCCGGTCCGGATTCGTTGAAAACAGATGCCCTCAAGATCCACGTCGAATCGCTGCTTCCGCCCGGCATCGACTCTTTTGAAATCAAAGATATTGCCGAACCGGTTGCCCTCCTGCCGGAAGAGGAACAACAACTTCAGCTTATAAAAATTCTATCAGGCGGCGTCTGCGCCCTTATATTTTTGGTGCTCGTAATCCGATTAAGCCGCCGGCGCCCCAAACCCGAAAAGGTGCTCAGTCCGCATGAAACCGCATGGCTGACTCTGGAGAATCTGCCGGAGGATGAACTGGAAAAAATCCAGATTCTGCACTCCCTGCTGCTGCATTTTATCGAAGCTGTTTTGAATATTCCAACAACGGGAAAAACACTGGACGAGATTCTTCCAAAACTGCCGAAGGCCACTCTACTCGGCCAACGGTATTCATTGGAAAAATATTTAAACACCAGTGAGCAGACCCGCTTTTCCAATAAAGTTCCGCCTGGATTTTCAGAAGAACTCGAACAATATGTCCGGAAATTTATTCAGCAAAATCCGGAGGTCAAATGCGCCTAGCACTTCCATGGGCCCTGCTGCTGTTGCTTCCCCTGCTGAAAATGATGATCGATCATTTCAGACGTCGAGGCGGACCGACGCTCAGTTTTTCAACGCTGGATTCATTTAAAAAAGTGCCGACCACCCAGCGTCAGCGCTTCATGCCTCTGCTGTTCTGGCTTCAGGCGCTGAGTCTGCTCATGCTCATTACTGCCATGGCCCGCCCTCAAATCAAAGACATGACCCAGGGGATTCCCAAAGAAGGGGTGGCCATCGAACTGGTGGTCGACATCTCCAGCTCAATGGATATTTCGATGCCTTTTCAGGACACCGCGATGAGTCGGATGGAAGTCACTAAATTGGTAGTTGAGCAGTTTTCCGCCGAACGGCCGAACGATTTGCTCGGTCTGATTTCCTTTGCCCGCTATGCCGACACCGTCTGCCCGCTGACACTGAGCCACGATTCCCTGCTCTATTACATTCAGGATCTGGAAATTGAATCGCGACCGAATGAAGACGGCACCGCCTTTGGCGATGCCGTAGCCCTTGCCGCCGCACGCCTGAAAACCGCCGAAGAGCGCTACAGCCAGGACGATGATAACGACACCGGTTATGAAATTAAGAGCAAGGTGATTATTCTGCTGACCGATGGCAACAACAACTGCGGGCGGCATCTGCCCATGGAAGGCGCAGCGCTGGCCGAATACTGGGGCATACGCCTGCACACGATTGCCATCACCGATCCACCGGAAATGAAAACCATCCAGACTCCGGAAGGCCCGGTTCAGGTCGAGGAAGAGCCGCTGGTTCAGGAACGCATTCTGCAGAAAATGGCCGAGACCACCGGCGGCATCTACCGCCGTGCCACCGACGAAGCTTCGCTGCGCGATGTCTATGCCGAAATCAATATCATGGAAACCTCGGAAATCGAATCCGAGCGCTACCACACCTACAAAGAAATCTTTCAGCCCTTCGCAGCAACCGGATTGTTTCTGCTCGTCACCCACGCCCTGCTCAGCACGACCTGGCTCAGGAGGATTCCATAATGCCGGTTCATTTTTATAATCCGAGCGTACTCCTTTGGCTGTGGCTGGTTCCTGTGGTCGCCGCGTTGTTTATCCGCGCAGCCGTTAAGCGGACAAAAGCGCTGCAGGCCTTCGGCGCAACGAATCTGGCCACCAGCCGGAAACGCGAAGCCGTGGCCGGTTGCCTGGCCATCGCCCTCGTTGTACTCGCGCTGGCACAACCCGCCTGGAACCTGCAGGAACAGCAGTTGCAGGAATCCGGCCGCGATGTCATTTTCCTGCTCGATGTTTCCCGCAGTATGCTGGCCGACGACATGCACCCGAACCGTCTCGAAAATGCAAAAACGGCTATCCTCGACTGCGTCGAAGATCTTTCCGGCGACCGGGTGGCATTAGTCCTCTTTGCCGGCTCGGCGGAGATTCGCTGCCCGCTCACCGTCGACTATGATTATTTCCGGATGGCCCTGCGCCAGGCATCGCCGGAGAGTCTGGGTGCCGGCGGCACCATGATTGCGCACGCACTCGAGCGCACGGTGGATAAGCTGATCAACCCTGAAAACGCCGGCATGCAGGATCTGATTCTGATCACCGATGGAGAGGATCTGATTGACGGGCCGGATGAAGTGGAAGCCATGCTGGCATTGGAAGAAGCCGGCGTACGGTTTATCGGGATTGGAATCGGCGATCGTTCCCGCGGCAGCCGAATCTCCCTCGAAGATGAAGAAACCGGCGCCCGATCCTTCATGAAACACGGCAACACGGAGGTATGGACCAAACTTCATTCCGAAACACTGCGCCGTATGGCCGCCGCTATTTCGGACGGCATCTATTTTGATGTGGGCAGCGGCCCCTTTAATCTCGATCAGATTTATCGTCAGATTATGGCCAATGCGCAACAGACTTCGACCGATAAACAAGTCATGGAGCGCTACGAAGAAAAGTTCCACCTGTTTCTTTCAGCCGCCGTGATCGTTCTGTTCGTTTCCAACCGTTGGAGGAAACAAACATGAGGGTCGAAGGTCGGAAGGTCATAGGTCGAAGGTCTCTTTTGCTCTGTATGCTGATGCTTACGGGAATGGTGCAGGCCAACCCGCAAAAGCTGTTCAAGCTGGGCAATCAGGCGCTGGAGGAACAGCGTTTTGAAGATGCCGTTAACTCCTTGCAAGAGGCGGCGGCGGAAGCTCCGGAATCGGCAGAGACCTATTATAATCTGGCAACGGCGCAGTATCGGCTCGGCCGCTTTGATGAAGCGATTGCGTCTTATGAATATGCGGCCTCCATGGCCCGGAACGATTCCATACGCAGCCGCAGCTGGTATAACATCGGTAACTGCATGGTGAAAACCGGCGAAAGTCTAAAAGAATCCGATCCGCATGCGGCGGCAAACTATTGCACTCAGGCGGCATGGTTCTACCGCATGGCGTTGGAATATGATCCCGCCTTTTCGGATGCCGCCTATAACCTCGAGATCACCCAGCTGATTGCCGCCAGCATAGAAGAGGAAATCCGGAAACAGGAAGAGCAGGAGCAACAGCAGAACGAACTCATCACCTATATCAGAGAAAAGCTGCAGGAGTTTATCGATCGGCAAACCAGACTGCTGGAGGGCTCAAATACCGGCGAATTACAAAAGGCGCTCGAAAAGGAAACCCGCGAGCTGGCCATCGTGATGGAGCAATCCGGACTTCATGAAGAAATTCCCCTGCCGGATGGAACTTCCGTTCCCGGCCCCCTGCAAGAAACGCTGGAACATACGCGTAAGGCCGCCGAAGCCATGAGCCTACCGGACCAATCGACCGCGCTGGCGGAACTGATGGCCGCCCTGGGCTCCGCGCCCGAAGACCCGAATCAGCAGGACGGCGAATCGGATGAAGATTCGGAAGACTACGAAGATTATGATATGGAATATGAGGAATCCGACGAGGATGCGGATATGTATGAAGACGCCGACCCATTCGGCGATTTCTCGGAATACGAAGAAATCCGCGGCGTACCGCCGCCAAACCAGACTGAAATGGATATCCTCGCGGAAGAGGTTCGGAACCAGGAACGCCGCAAAGAGAAAAAGGCCGGTGAATATAAAGCCGTCGAGAAGGATTGGTAGAATGAAAAGGCTCTTTCTAATTTTAGTATTGTTGACTGGGACAGCTACTGCCTCAACCAATTTCTACGCGCAGGCCACGGCATCGGAAACGAATGTTTTTCTGGGGCAGGTATTTAATCTGGATGTCCTTGTTAAAACCGAGCAAAAACCGGATGTGCCGACGAACGAGCTGGCTGATTTCAATATGACTACGCTTGTAGCCGGACAGAATACCAGCGCAACAAATACCTGGCTCTACCGTTTTGCACTGCGCGCTAAACGGGAAGGTGAGTTGTCGGTTCCGGCCCTGCATTTCGGCAGCCTCTATACCCAACCGATTTCCATTAAGGCCCGCAAACCGCAGGCAACCGACCGAATGACGCTGAACCAGCAGGCTTCTGCGACTTCGGTATATGTCGGCGAGCCCGTTTTGCTGACCACCACCTGGGACAGCACCTATCAGTTCGGGGCCATCAAAGCCGTCGATTTTAACTTTCCCATTCTAAACGATACCCGTTTCCAACTATTGGAACTTTACGAACCGGAAAAAGAAAAGAATGCCCAGACTACCGGCCTGCCCGTGCACGGCACGCGGGTACTCGCCACCCGCAACAGCTATCAGGATGGTGAAATACAGCATCAGGAGCTACAGTTCAGTAAAATTTTGATTCCAAAGAAAAGCGGCAGCATCACTCTTGCTCCGGTCACCCTGCTCTGCGCCGCAGAAGCGGAGAAAGTGGTCAATAACAAGACCCGCCGTGCGGCTTTCCAATATCCTGCTTATTTCGACAATACCTTCTTTGATCAGAATGCAACGGGCGATCAATGGACCCGTATTTACGTGGAATCAAAACCGCTGGAGCTGGAAATTAAACCACTCCCGACCGAAGGCCGCCCCGCGCTTTTCAACGGGATGGTCGGTGAATACTCGATTGCAGTAACCGCCGAACCCACGCAGGTGCGGGTGGGCGATCCGATTACTCTGACGGTAAAGATTACGGTCGCTGGATATATGGAAAACATTTTCTTTGAACCGCTGCGTTATCAACCGAATCTGGTGAATCGATTTGAAATTCCATCGGACCGCTCGCTGCCGTTGCGCGAGAAGAAATCGAAGATCTATACACAAACCATCCGTCCGCTCTCAACGGATATCACCGAGGTTCCTCCGATCCAGCTTTCCTTTTTCAACCCGGCTTCAAATCGATACGTCACCGTTGCGTCGGCGGCAATTCCCATCATGGTTTCTCCTGCCAACGAAATCGGCGTCTTTGGCGGTACCGCGTATCAGCATCGCCTGCGGACGGTTGATGAGGGCATTCGGCATAACTATGAAAATCCTGACATGCTGAACTCAACGCAACCTCCAATGTTTGGCTGGGCTCATCCAGCCGCCGTACTAATCCTGCTGTTGCTTCCTCCGCTAACGGTTGGCGGTATTTCGCTGGTCTCCTTATTCGGCGAGAAAAAGCACCACATTCATCGAACGGCCAAAGCCGCCAGGGCCTTCAAGATTTTTCGAAAAAATGCAAAGCACATTTATTCACATTCCATGAAGTGCGAAATTTACGGCGATTTAGATGAAGTGCTGCGGGCGTATCTGGGCGACCGATTGCACCTGACTCCCGGAGCTCTGTCGTATCGGGATGCGGAAGCATGCCTGATGAAAGCCGGTGCCGACTTCCAAACACTGGAAGAACTCAAAAAACTGTTTGCGCTGTGTGAGGCGTATCGCTTCACCACCAACTACGATGAACCGGGCGATGCCCGGCAGATTGTCCGCGAAGCAACCCGTATCGTTAAAACTGTGGAGAATTCACTCAAATGAAGATGCCTCTGAAAATTCTCTGTCTCGGCCTGCTGGTCGTTCTTCCAGCCTTTGGAAACGACTATAAAACCCAGACCCTGGAAACGGCACACAGTCTGTTTCGCTCGGCCACCAATTCTGTCGGCTATGCCGCCGCTGCCGAACAGTATGAATATCTGGTTCAGGAAGAAGGCATTCGGAACGGTCAACTTTTTTACACCATCGGAAACAGCTGGTTCATGGCCGGCGATATGGGACGTGCCATTCTGAATTATCGGCGGGCGCAGCAGTTCATGCCTAATAATGCCGACCTTAAACATAACCTGAAAGCGGCGCTGGAATTGCGGTCAGATCTGATTCCCGCAAAAGAGCCGCATCCTTTGGCCGAAAAACTCCTCGGCTGGCATCTGAATACCTCCACCTCTTTCCGATGGTGGTTGTTTGCCAGCCTATGGATTGGCTTCTGGGCTGCATGGTTCTGGAAAGTGCGTTCAGCCAGAAAGGAAGCCCGAATTACCGCTGCTGTGACCGGCGTTCTGTCGCTGGTCCTTCTTTGCTCATTGATTTCTGAAAGTATCATGAAACAACGGGCCGACCCTGGGGTGATTACAGCTCAGGAGGTCGTTGCCCGGAAAGGGGATGGCACCATGTATGCTCCGGCATTTCTGGACCCGCTTCATACGGGCACGGAGTTCCAATGTCTGGAAAACCGCGAAGCCTGGTGGCACATTCGTTTGGCCGATGGTCAGACCTGCTGGATTCCGGCCCGTGCGGCTGAAAAGATTGAGCTAGCCGGCGAGTAAAGAACGAACCATCGAAACCACCTTATCGGGGGTGAATGGTTTTTCCAGCACGGCGGCATCGGGCGGGACTCCCTCTTCAATGAGCTGAGAACGGGAATAGCCCGACATGAACAGCACCTTAATCTCAGGATAAAGCTCCTGGGCAGCGACTGCCAACTCGGCTCCTCCCAGACCGGGCATGACCACATCGGTGAAAAGCATATCTATTTTCCCTTTGTGATTGCGCGCAACCTTGATGCCTTCCCAGCCTTCTTCAGCCAGTACGACATTATATTTCTGCATTTCCAGTGTCTGGGCAACCAGCGTCCGAATCATCGGATCGTCTTCAACCAGTAGAATAGTAGGCCCGCCGGTTTTTTCCGAATCATCGCCCTGTTTCTCCTGTTCAACAGCTTCCGGTTTTTCTGCAGGACGATTAGCGGCTTCCGGCTTTACTTTATCCTGATGATAATAGTCATCTGCCAGATCTTTCACCGGCAGATAAATGAGGAAAGTGGTTCCGCTTCCAACCTTACTTCTGACATCAATGAATCCATCATTTTCCTTCATGATGCTTTTGACGATGGATAGGCCCAGGCCAGTTCCTTTTCCGGCTGCCTTTGTAGTGAAAAACGCTTCAAAGATTTTCTCTATGGTTTCTTCATCAATACCATGGCCGGTATCGTGCACGGAAATCTCGGCATAGTTTCCCTCTTCGAGACCGGCGGGCTTTTTACATTCCCCGTGCGCAATCTCCTTGCTGCCGACTTTGATCGTGATACGTCCGCCATTCGGCATGGCATCGCGCGCATTCACTGCGAGATTCATCAGCACCTGTCCCATCTGAACAGGATCGGCAAGAACGTAGATCGGGTCATCATACGGCTTGGTGACCAGCGTGATTTTTTCGCCGATCAGCCGCGTGAGCATTTTATCGGTATCCTGCAGCGTGCTGTTCAGGTCAAGCGTCACAGGTTCGGTTTTCTCTTTCTGACTGAAGCTGAGCAGTTTTCGCGTGATAAAGGAGGCTTTGCGGGCCGCCTCAATCACTTCCTGTGCATTCTGTCCAACATCCCCGCCTTTGGGATCAGCGACAATCAGGCTGGAATATCCATCGATGATAGTCAGCAGATTATTAAAGTCGTGCGCAATACTGCTGGCCAACCGGCCCACCGCTTCCATTTTCTGAGAATGGTGCAGCTGCTCATTCAACATCTCGCGTTCATTATCGAGCATCTTTCGCTCCACCGCCGGCATAATGACATTCTTACTGAGCAGAATATTAAGCAGTACCAGAATAAATAATCCGCTCACCAAATAAATAGTGATCGCGAAGATCATCGGTATGGAATTCCCATCATCGCCCATGATGCCCATAAACTTAAAAACAAAAATGAGCAGCGAGCCCGTAATGATGGCCGAAGCCACCGATGCCGCAAAGATGATGAGAAGAATTTTGCGTTTTAAGCCCATGGAATCCCCCTGTTAAACATTTGAAGACCATAGCATCTGGCCAATCGGCAACACGTATAAAATGATCTTAAATTAAAAAAGTTCCCCCGGGTTACTGCTCTTCCGCCCAGGTCCAGAAATTACGTAGCATCCGAAGCCCCAAAGCCTGCGATTTTTCCGGGTGAAACTGAGTGGCGAACACATTGTCCTGCCAAACACTGGAACAATAGGGGATGCCGTATTCCGTGCGACCCGCCACGATAGATTCATCCTGAGGGCAGACGTAATAGGAGTGCACAAGATAGAAAAACGACTCATCGTCGATTTCACTGAACATCGGGCAATCCGGCTTCACCTCGGTCATTCGGTTCCAGCCGATCTGCGGCACCTTCAACTCCTTCGGAAGATCAAATTTTTTCACCGTGCCGTCAAAAATTCCAAGGCCTGGAACCCCCGGCGATTCTTCCGAACTCTGGAAAAGCGCCTGCAGCCCCAGACAGATTCCCATCAGAGGTTTCCCGGCATCGACCCAGGTGGTTATGGGTTCAACAAAATCGTGCTCCACCAGATGCGCCATGCAATCGCCAAATGCCCCGACGCCCGGCAGCAGCAGCGCGCGGCACGAATCCATCTCCTGCTTGCGGGTGACGATTTTGGCATCCAGTTCCAGAAAGCGGAACGCGTTGGTAACGCTTCCGAGATTTCCCATTCCGTAATCGATAATTCCAATCATAGCCTATTCCTTTGAACGAGCAGACAGTGTATCCACCCGGCTCATCAAAGGAACCCAAAAACACGGCGAATTCATCGGCCGGGCCGCAGCCGAACCGCTAGTACAAACTGCTAGAAAAATCATGTCGTCCCTGAAACGCGTATTTCCGTATTCTCGTACCTGTTTTGAAAGAAATACTGTTATGAAAAAAGAGACCTCGGTAAAAACACAGAATGGAGCTGTCGAATGCGCGCATAACCGCATTTGCCAGACGGAAGGCGGCGCCCCGCACTGCAATATCACCTGCAGGGTCGCCGGCACCATTTATTTTACCGATACCCGTTTTCCGGAAATCTGTCCGATGCAGCATACCTACGGCAGCACCTACATCTGCACATGCCCGATTCGGCAGGAGATCTACATCAAGAAAAACAGCTGATTCAGGTAGCTGTTTATAATTGCCTGGAAAAGTTATAATTCACACTGCACCAACAACGTGCTATACCCGTTTCACACCAAACAACCGGGGAGAGTACAATGAAAAATCGACCTGCAATCATCGTCTTGACGCTAATCTGCACTACGCTTGCCATTCTATTGTTCAGTGCAAACCGGAAAATCGCTACTCTTAAACTGGAACTGGAGGCCTCGCAGAAGCCATTGGTTGCTGAGAACGAAATTGCCTCCGCCTCATCAAAAATTACCGCCGAGATGGAGCTGTATCCGACGATCGGGGGCGACTCCGCGGAGTTTGAACCGACCAACGAAGTGAATGCGGCCCTGGTTCAAAATACGCTCAAGAACCAACAGCGTGTAATGTCGTCCATCGCAAATATGCGCGATAACCCGACCATGAACAAAATCATCGAGGCCAGCCAGCGCGGCACCATCGGCGCGCTGTACGCCGATTTAGCGGAATATCTGAAACTTGAGCCCGAGGAACTGAACTATTTCATGGATCTGCTGATGTTCCGCCAAATGGAAAATGTGGATTTCGGTATGAAACTGATGTCCGGTCAGCTCTCCGCAGAAGAGAGGCAGCAAATGGCGGATCACCTCCAAGAGGTGAATGAGGAAATGAAGGAGCAAATGAAAGCGTTCCTGAATAATCCAACCGATTATGCCGAATTCGAATACTACGAAAAAACGATGAATGAACGCATGGCCCTATCCCAACTGGACCAAAAGCTTACGGCCATTGAGCAACCGCTTTCCGATGAATCGTACCGCAGCCTCTTGGATATGATGCACAGCGAGCGCGAAGATTTTGACTGGAGTACCGATCTGCACGATCAGGAAAAAAACGACATCAGTGCGGATCGATTCTCTGAGGAAAATATGCAAAAGCATACCGACGACATCAGCGCCTTGAATGAGCAGATTTTTGACGCTGCCATGAACATGCTGACACCCGAACAGTTCGAAGCCTTCAAAGCCAGCTTACAGGCCACCACCGATATACAGCTTGCCCAGTTTGAAATGGCGGGCCAACTGCTGCGGGGCCAGGAATAATCAGAACGCTTTCAGGATCAGGGTCAACGATGTGATCAGCAGCACGGCATAGATCAAAATCGTATAGTGCTTCTGCTCGGTTTTATGCGTGAGCCACCACCCCAGCGCGACGCCGACCGGAATCACCGGCAGCAGAACCGCCCCCAGCTTAAGGTTCTCCGGCTGAATCCGGCCGAGCATGGTAAACGGAATCAGCTTAATCAGATTGAGCATCCAGAAAAATGCACAGCCGGTTGCTGCAAAGGTTTTCTTATCGAGCTGCTGCGGCAGCAAATACATCTGCATCACCGGCCCCGCGGCATGGGCCAGCGTTGAGGTCATCCCCGCGCCAAATCCGAAAATCGATCCCTTTCCCCAGAAAGGCTGCGATGGATGGATATGACGCAGAATCCATTTCTTCGCCGCAAAATAGACCACGAACACAATGCCCAACAGACCGATCAGCAGTTTCAGCCCTTTATCCGAAACTGAAATCATGGCCGAGTCCGAAACAAACAGATAGCTCGCCACCGCCACTCCCACCAGCGTGGCCGGCATCAGATAAATCAAGCGGCCCCATTTCACATGCTTCCAGTAAAAACACAGCGCAATGACATCCATTAGACAAAGCATCGGCAGCATGAAGCCTACCGCCGCACGGGCGGCGTTCGCCTGAGCCGGCCAAACCAGAATCAGAATCGGCAGGGCAATGGCTCCAACCGGGAAGCCGCCTTTGCTCATGCCGGTCAGGAAAAGGCTCAGCCCGATCCAGAACAGATCCAGAAATTCGTATTGTGCTAAAAAATCCATAGATTGGAAACCGGTTGTGTGCGATCAAACGAGAAAGTCATTCACTCCTCAATGCATCGAGCAGCGAGGACATATCATCAAACAACGGAGCTTCGAAAGAAAGCCTTTTCCCGGATTCCGGATGGGTAAAAGCGAGTTTTTTTGCATGCAGCATCTGGCGCTCGGGCTCCATTGGAAGGCGGTTCTTTTTGGAACGGCCATAAACCGTATCGCCAACAATCGGGTGCCGGATATGCGCCATGTGAACGCGGATCTGGTGCGTGCGTCCCGTTTCAATCTTCACCTGAAGCAGCGCGCATACGGCAAATTGTTCCAGACATTGGAAATTGGAAATTGCTTCGCGGCCGCCCTCCTTCAGCACCGCTTGTTTTTTACGATGCACCGGGTGGCGACCCAACAGCGTTTCAATCCGCCCGCTCATCGGCGGTTCGCCCCAGACCAGCGCGAGATATTCCTTCTCGGTCTCCCGTGCTTTAAACTGACGTTGCAGTTCGGCAATCGCTTTTTCGGATTTCGCTACCACCATGACGCCGCTCGTATCCTTGTCCAGCCGATGCACAATGCCTGCCCGTTCCAACGTCAGGAAAACCGGATCGTGAAACAGCAACCCATGCAGCAGGGTGCCCGAAGGATTTCCAACCGCCGGATGAACCACCATGCCCGGCGGCTTATTGAGCACGATCAAAGTGTCGTCTTCATAAAGTATCTGGAGGGGTATATCCTCCGGAATCGCCGTCAGCGGGGCCCGATCCGGAATCGTCCAGGAAATCGTATCGCCCGCTTTGAGCTTTGTGTTGGGCTTGCACGCCGCTCCGTTCAGCTGCACCAACCCCTTTTCAATCAGCGTTTTCCACTGCGAGCGGGAAATTTCTTCCACCTCTGCGGCTAAAAAAGCATCCACCCGCTTTTTTGCGCTGACGCTTTCCACACTTAAAGAATGTTGATTCGGCATTTCCATAGCTCCAATATGAAGCCCTATTTTGAGGAGCCAACCATGGACATACAAGCCGAACTTATCTCGATTGGAAACGAACTGCTCAGCGGGCAGACGCTCAACACCCATGGGCGCGACCTTGGCGAAGCACTTTCTGCCCTCGGCCTTCAGCTTTCGCGCGACACTACCATCCCCGATTCCATTCCAATCATTGGAAAGGCGGTCGAGGAAGCGTTCGACCGGGTGAACCTAGTTTTTGTCAGCGGCGGCCTCGGCCCGACCATCGACGATATCACCCGCGACGCCCTCGCAAAACTGTTCGGCCAGAAAGTGATTGTGGACCAACCGACTGTGGAACATCTGAAAGGCTGGTATGAACAGCGCGACCGCACCATGACCATTGCCGCCACCCGACAGGCGCAGGTCCTCGACAATGCCCACGTCCTCTTCAACTCCGTAGGTGCCGCCCCGGGGCAGCGCATCGAAACGGCCGACGGAAAAACCCTGTTTGTGCTGCCCGGTCCGCCCAACGAATTCAACGCCATCCTGAAAGAGGAAATCATTCCCTGGCTCCGGATTCGCTATGCCGAAATCAAACCGCGCTATGTCCGTTTTGTGAAAACCAAAGGCATCGGTGAGTCGGATATCGTCACGATTCTCGAAAACGCAGACTTCCAACCATTGGAAGTCGAGCTCGGTTTTTATCCCGGACAAGGCAGAGTCAAGATCCGCATCTCCGCCGAAGCGGAAAACAAAGCCAAAGTGGAAGAAGTCGAGCAAACCCTCTCAAAACTCCTCGCTGACCATCTGGATCTCTTCGAATAGACACGAACTTTTAAAACGGGCAGAAAAATATAATCCCCCTTCCGGAGCCCTTATATTTCTGCCGTCAAATATTACTGCCTATTTTTTCCTGATCAACGCGGCGAAGGCGCTAATGATTACCAATCAGATAAATGGGTTTGGCAGGCATACATCACTCCCTCAATCCTCGCTAGTTCCAGTAGCCGGGTTTCCGATGCTCATGGGAAACGGCCAACACTATAATTTTATCATGTAGGGAGATAGTAAGGAAAAACCGGGCAGTTGATCCTGCGGTATCCACCAGCTCGCTCTCGATGGAGAAGTGGATTTACCGCGATGCTTTGAAGAACGAACTGAACCTCCATTTTAAAGCGCTGCCCCAGTCCGAGTTGTTTCGATTCATACCACAAAGCGGCTTCGCCCAGTTCCTGCTCCGCCTCTTCAAGAAACTCAACGATCATTCGCCAAGCCTTTTGTCCAGTTCGTCAAATACCTCCGAAGCGGGGCGAGTCTTCGCCTCTCCGGCATCATACCGCGCTATCCGCTCCCGGATCACGCCATCCCACTCGTGCTCAGCCGCAGCCGAATCAAGATATTCATCGCTCTGCTCTAAAATACGATGAACGACCGCCAATCGCTGATCTAGCGGCAATTCGAGTGCTTGCCTGCAAACCTGATCCATCAAAGCTGTCATACGTACCTCTCCTTCAACTGCGGGAACCGTACCCGATTCGTATTAAAAAAACAGCTGATTGTTCCGTAACAGTGCAGTGAAGGGGCCAGCTAAACTGTTACTCACGGACTGACACCTACTGCTCTTGTTCTATGACCCCTTCTATGATCCCTTTAGTTTTTTTTGTCCCGTTGTACTTTGCGCCTCCAAGTTTGGAAGCTTGCAAGTGATATTGGTAAATCCTAAATCAAAAGATACCACCTGTTTCTCAGCGTTGAAAATTAATAAGTCTTCGATTGTACTCCTATTAAATTCTGCCGAGAAATAGGAAGATTTGTAACAGCGAACAAAGTATGAATTCCTTCCTTCAATACCATCAATATTACTAATCCTACTTACGCGCAAAATGTAATAATCCCAAGGAGGTCCTTTCCGTTCATCTTTCCGACTTCCTGCAAGTTCAACCACAAAATCCGTACCACCCAGAACTTGCTCTGACAATCCATACGTAATTCCGACATCATCGGGTATATATCCTATATCAGGCTTTCTCCCGCCAAACGGATCAAATGGCACATGAGGATTCATTAAATGCTGAACCTTAAAATACCCAAATAGGCATGCCCAAATAACTACTATGCCGATCACTATCAACAATGTAATCTTTCGAACCATAATTACTCTTTCCTTTCTTTATAGAAAAACGCCATTCAGTTTACGGAATACGGGCTACTACTTTTTCCGCAATAAGGCCGCAAAGGCGCCGTCGGTGCCGGAGTCGGGCGGAAAGGCTTTGCCGGTTTTGACGAGGCGGAAGTCGGGATGATCCCGCACCCATTTGGCGACGAGGTCTTCGTTTTCTTCCAGTTCCAGGCTACACGTGCTGTAAACAATGCGGCCTTTTTCTTTGAGTAGTTTTGAGCAGGCGGTGAGGATCGCGTTTTGCAGTTTAACAATGCTTTGCATTCGCTCTTCATCGACCCGCCAGCGTGCGTCGGCGCGGCGCTTCAAAACGCCGGTATTGAGGCAGGGAACATCGAGCAGAATGGCATCGAACTTCCGGTCGCCGAAAACGGCTTCCGCTTTGCGCGCATCGCCTTTCACTATTTCAATCCAGTCGAGCTTAAGGCGTTTCTGGTTTTCTTTGAGCACATCAATGCGGTCGTCGTGCATATCCATGGCGACCAGTTCGCCGCGGCCATCCATGCGTCCGGCCATCATGGCGGTTTTTCCGCCGGGCGCGGCGCAGGCATCGAGCACGGTTTCGCCGGGACGCGGTGCGAGCAGGTCCACTGAAACCGACGTGGCCGGATCCTGAACCGTAAACCAGCCCTCTTCGTAGCCGGGAACTTTACGCACCCCAACGCCGCGCGGCAGGATAAGAAAGATTTCTTTATCACTATAAGGATGCATCAGCGGTTCAATGTCCGCTTCGCGCAGTTTATCGATGAATTCGGCGGCATCGACGGCCGTCTGCTCAATACGCAGAATGGTGGCGGGTGGCGTATTGTTCCATTCGGCCAGTTCCTGCGCATCGTTTTCGCCATAGTTTGCAGCCCAGCGGTCCATCAGGAATTTAGGATGGGAGAGCCGGATATGGGCCGGCTGCTTTTCCAACTCTTTCAAAACGCCGTCCTTTTCGCGTTGAGCGCGACGGAGCACGGCATTAATCATTTTTGCGGCACCCGTCCCGTTCGGCCGGCCCTTGGCGGCATTCACCGTTTCGTTAATGGCGGCATATTCTTCCACGCGGTCCATGAACAGCAGCTGATAGAGCCCGACCCAAAGCACCGCCCGGTAGAAAAGCTGCGGTTCATTCTTCAGCCACTTTTTTTCCAGCCATTGGAAAATCTCGCGGCTTCGCACCACTCCGTTCACTACTTCGAGAATAAAGGCGTGGTCGTTTTCCACTTTTGAAAGCTGGCGGTCGGGGAAGCTTTGGTCTTCCAACCATTGGAAAATGATTTCGGCGGCGACGAGCCGGCTGTTTTTCTTTGGGGCCATAGTTTTTTTCCTTTAAATGCGTGCGCACTCTACCTTTTTTCCAAGGATTGGAAAGCCAAACAAGGGTGTGAGCAACCGGTCTTCAGGAATAAACTCCTGCGCCCCGATCTTATCATTTCCCTGTCTGACACAATAAGATTTTAATGCTTACGCAATTTTAACCCCTTTCCTGTCTCAATCCCCATCTATGGCACATGATATGCTTTAAATGGCGCCGTTAAAGAATCCCCAAATTAATCCTCAAAGGGAGAAGTTGTTACAATGAAAACGAAAATGACCCCGATCGTATCATGGAGTATATGGGCCGGCGGCCTGTCGCTCGTGATGGCAATTATTACCCGGAATCAACTGATTGCAGGATTCCGTTCCGACGAAACAGGTATGAGTTTTGTAATTACTGCACTGTTTATGGCAGGCTTGGTGGTCTCCTTCCGCGCGGCCCGTCAGCTGCATCAGGAATGGGCTGTTTTGGCAAAAATCAACAAAACCAACGTCATTCCGAAATCAACCTACAGCGCAGACCTCGCTTCGGTGTTTTCGAAACTTCAGGGGTTTAAGGATCAGGGAGAAAACGTTGATATTCATACGGCAATCGACACCTACCATGCCAAACATAATTCCCGCGTACGTTCCGTTTCTATTATGGCTGCACTGGTGATTTCCATGGGGCTGCTGGGCACCGTGGTTGGATTGATCATGTCGATCTCCGGCCTGAGCAGCATGGTTGAGAATATCGGCCTTTCCCGCACCACAATGATGAATGCGCTGACAGCGACCGTTGCCGGTATGGGTACCGCGTTCTACACCACATTCTTTGGCGCGCTTGGCGGACTGATTCTTCGTGCGGTGGCTGTTTCCCAGCTGAACTCCCTTTCCGAGCTCTGCTCTGAAGCGGCGGAATATGCCGACAATCACCTGACGATCAAATTGGAAAGTAATGAGGCGGCACTGAACGAACAGATTTCCAAGGTCATCAGCACGTTTGAAAATATGCAGCACGAAATGGATGCCCTCACCGGACGCATTTCCGAGTCCATTGAGACCACCATGGCCAAATTCGGAGAATCCATAGAAGCCGTCGGGCAGCATGCCATGGATTCCACCAAAACAGCTGTCACTGGCATGACCGATCAGATGGGTGCTTTCGGGACGACCATCGAAGAATCCTTCGGTTCTTATAACGAAATGATTGTTAAAGCCGGCGAAGAAACACACGACGCCATTAAGGTCGTTAACGAAAACATCGAAAAGTCAGGCGATGAGCTGCACGAGACGTTCAGCGGCCTCTACGATATTATTGGCACAGCCGGCGAAGGCGTAACGGAAACCTTTGAAGGACTGAACGGAACGATCGCTGAAGCCGGCGAAAAAGTGACCGATGCATTCGATTCCCTGAACGGCTCGGTGCATCAGGCAAGCGAAAGCGTTTCCGGTTCTCTGGTGGACTTCAAACTTTCCATCGACGGTACTGCCATCGATCTCAACGACGCAGTCAGCGAACTCCACACCGCAATCAGCGAAGCAACGGGCGAAATGGTTACCATGAATAAGGCAAAATTCGATGCGGAAGCCTCGCAGATTGCCGGGCATCTCTCCAGTGCGGCGACCTCGATTCAGCAGTTTCTGCAGCATAAAAACGCAGCCGCTGATACAGCAGACGAATCGACTCAGAAGGTGGCGTAATGCGTACGGCAACCCGTCATGAAAGCGCCTCCGATAATGAAGGCATTTTTGAGTCCTTCTCTGACATGGTCCTTTGCACCGTAATCGTGCTGATTACCCTCGTGGTGGTACTTTCCCTGAACGTGGTTGAACAGCTTAATGTCTACATTGAGCCGAACCATTTCAGCGGAGGCGCAACCCGACCCTGGCTTTATGTCCAGGCACAACAGGCAGACTATTCCAAAACAACAGCGGCCGAACTTTCCATAGAACGCGCTGTTTACGGACACCATCCGTTTGTAATGATCAACCTGTTCAGCCCCTCGTCCGCTCAGGCGGCCACGACGGTGAAAGACGGTCAGACCGTATCCGCAAAAGAAGGGCAATCGTTCTCCGGACAATGCGACCTCACCGCCTTTAATTTCCTGCAGCTGGCTGCCGGAATTGAGCCAGGTTCGTTTCCGGTTAACGGAGAACAGACCGCACTGCTGTTGCCAAAGTTTTCGCACAAGGACATCTTGTTCGAATCCGGTATTGCCAATGGCTATACCACCCGGCCCGACAACGATCTAGCACTGAAAACCATGGCGCTGGCCTGGCCGGTATTCAACCGTAAAATCTTTGCCCGACGCGCTCCTGAGGACTATCTGAATGCCCGCACCAAGATCTATCTTGAGGTGCTGGATTCTGCGGATGGGGAGCACCGGATCATGATTGGTCATAGTGTATTCACCCTCCCGCAGGATATTGAAAACGGTCGACTGGGATGGCTGGCCGGATTTTCATCCGGACTCACCGAGGTGGTTTATCTCGGTCAGGCCTGGGCGGATTCCGCAGAACGCACGAACAAACGGATTGAGTTCTTTGAAAAAAGCGGGTTTGAAGACGCTGCAAAAGACTACCGCGAATTCAGCTACCCGGAAACACTGACCGATCGGCAAGAGATGATGGTGCGCAAACTGGCTGGCATCCGCCCGGATCTTTCGCAGGAACAGCTGGGCGACTATGTTCGCTCTGCCGAAGCACAGCAGAAGGTATCAATCGCGATCGTCGACAATGTGAGTGCCCAATCCGCAATGCCTCCGCTGCTCGCGCATAAAGAAGCATGGAAGGCCTACACAGACTACTGCACCAAAACTGAAATGGGAAGCACGCCACCGGAATGGCTGATGAGCGAATTTCTCGTTCCGCTTGGTTTCGATCAGGCCGTGGTGCGCGGACTGCGCGACAGTTAACCGGTCAGCCCGGGATACTCTTCAAGAAGCAGCTCGACTTCGAGCTGCTCCTTTTCTGTGATCTGCAGAAGGAAAGTCACCGACTCGCCAACCGCCTTATTATACATGATCCGCTTCACGTCCTGCTCAGACTCCACCTTGATTCCATCGACCGATAGAAGTGCAGCCCCCGGCAGCAGACCGGCCCGCGCTGCGGGAGTATTGTTCCAGACCTGGGAAATCTCTACACCTGCTCCCCCGAAAACCTCTTTGCGCAAACGCTGATCAACCGTTATAAAAGAAGCCCCGACCCACGGCCACTCATGCTTTCCTTTTTCGATGATGGATTTTGCAACCACCACCGCAAGATTTACAGGCACCGCAAAAGCAATCCCGACACTCTTTTGTTGATCATCTGTTTTTTTAGCCGTATTGATCCCGATCAGGCGGCCCTCCACATCAATCAGTGGGCCGCCGCTGTTTCCTTCATTAATCGCGGCATCGGTCTGAATAAAATCCTCGTAAGGCAGAATCTGCACTTTCCGCCCTTTTTGGCTCACGTGTCCAACCGTTGCTGTCCTTTGCAGACTGAAAGGGGACCCGATGGCAATGGCCACATCCCCCACCCTCACTGAGTCCGAATCACCGAACTCCACATATGGACACTCTGTTCCTTCATCCTTGATTTTCAGAATCGCCAAATCGGTCGCCTTATCAAACCCCACCACAGTGGCACTCATTCGGGTGCCATCGCTAAGAATCACTTCACCGCCAACTGCATTCTCAATCACATGCCAGCTGGTAAGAACATGCCCCATCTCATCAATAATGACACCGGAGCCTTCTCCCTCATGCTCTTCTTGAACTTCCTGGTAGCCTCGGTAAATCCCGAAAGGATCCAACGCAACAAGCTTCCGCTTTTCCGTTAAATTCTGTGTGCGAATCACCACAACCGCAGGCATCACTTTCTCAACCGCATCCGCAATCGCATTGCTGTAATCGCGCGCGACATTTTCACCGAAATTAGGCCGCTGCCGCGGAGCAAAGCGGGAGTCCGGAATATCAATCCGCCGGTGCGATGGCGATTCTGGCTCACGTCGACGATTAATCGCCGTAAACAAAGCGCTTCCGACCATAAGTCCGCAGAAACCAATCAAAATGATTTTTTTCCGGTCCATTTAGTCCTCCACTTCGAATGGAACTTCCTTCAGCTCACCGTCTTTCTTGACCAGCTTTTCGATCTTCTGCTCCACTTCGTTCAGCTTTTTGGTGCACACTTGCACCAATTTTGAGCCCTCTTCAAAATGTTTAATCATAGCCTCCAAACTCAGCTCACCGCTTTCCATCTGATCAACCAGCTCTTCCAGCCGCTCCAGCGACTGCTCAAAATCTGCACTTTTCTTCTCAGCCATAGTTCGTCTCCCGAAGGCTTTCCTTACTCTTTTTCCGTAATATTTGAAATCACTTTTCCATCCGCCAGCTGTGTCAAGATCGCAGCTCCGATTTCGACATCCGCTTTAGAACGCACCACCGATCCATCCGGTTTACGCGTCAAACTGTAGCCCCGCCCCAGCACCCCCAGCGGATTCAGCATCCGCAACTGATTTTCCAATCCCTGGAGTTTCTGACGATCCCGCTCGGCTTTGCGCTCCATTTCGTGGCGCAACACCATAGCCAGCTCATCCACCCGCTGATGTGCCTGCCGCACGCCCGATTCCAACAGATGCGCCATCCGAACATTGGAACGTTCCAATCGTTGGAAGGTTGTACGGGCCTCCAGTTTCAGCAGATCGCCCATTCGCATTTCCAACGATTGGATCTTCTGCCGATACTGCTTCACCAAAGCCGCCGGCTCGCGGAACACATAACTGTGCGCCACCCGATTCAACCGCAACCGGAAATCCTGATTCATCGTTTTCAGGCTCTGCTTCAAGCGCCGGTCGTAGAGCGAAATTTCATCCTCCAGATCACCCTTTTCCCGCACCGCCAGCTCCGCCGCCGCCGAAGGCGTTGGTGCCCGAACATCCGCCACAAAATCCGAAATCGTGAAATCAATCTCATGCCCGACCGCCGAAATTACCGGAATCTCCGATTCAAAAATCGCCCGCGCCACCACTTCCTCGTTAAACGCCCAAAGATCCTCAATACTGCCGCCGCCCCGCCCGACAATCATCACGTCGATCGGCCGTTCTCGTTTCGCGCCCGAGAAAGTAGAACAAGCGTCCCGCTTGTTTCCTGCCGCACCGGGAAGCAAGCGGGACGCTTGCTCTACATTCCGTTTATTCAAATACCGAATCGCTGCCGCAATGCTCTTTGCCGCCGTCGGACCTTGCACGGTTACTGGCGCGAGGAGAATTTCAAGGTTTGGAAAACGCCGCGTGAGTACATTAATAATGTCGCGAATCGCCGCGCCCGTCGGAGAGGTGACCACGCCGATTTTTCTCGGCAATACCGGCAGCGGTTGTTTCCGATCATTGGAAAAAAGTCCCTCGGCAGCCAGCTTCGCTTTCAGCTGCTCGAACTGCTCCTGCAGATTGCCCTTGCCCGCCTCCTCCAGTTTGGTGGCAATCAGCTGATACCGTCCGCTCGCTTCGTACAAACTCGGGCGCGCCAGCATCTGCACCTTAATCCCATCCTTCGGGTGGAACAAAACCGTCGCATTATCCCGCGCAAACATCGCACACGAAACCGCTGCACCCGCATCCTTCAACGTGAAATACCAATGCCCGCTCGAATGGACCGTCACGCGCGAAAGCTCGCCCTCCACCCACAGCTCCCCCATCGCACTCTCCAACACCATCCGCGCCTTGCGGTTGATTTCGGAAACGGAATAAATTTTTCGTTCATTACTCATCTAGGGTCTTTTCAGATAATGACGCCTCGATTAACAAGCGTTCTTTTTCTATTTCCTGTTTAAGCTCTTTTTCCGAAGGTAGAAACTTGAGGTATTTGGAGGCGAAGATCTGCTTGCTCTCATTCAATACGGAATATTTTGCGACGGCCTCGCCTTTGTCGGCACAGAGGATCAGCCCGATCGTCGGATTATCGCCTTCCACCTTGAATTGATCTTCAAACAAGCGAACGTAGCCGTCCATCTGGCCGACATCCTGATGGGTCAGCTTGTCCATTTTCAGATCGACCAACAGAAAACATTTCAGGATGTAGTTATAAAACACCAAATCGAGATAGAAATCATCCTCGTCGAAACGAATATGCTTTTGGCGGGCAACAAATGAGAATCCCTTACCCAGCTCCAGCAGAAACGATTGCAGGTTGGTAATGATCGCGTCTTCCAGCTTGCTTTCATGCAGGCCCGGATCGTCAGGAAGATCGAGAAATTCCAATACCATCGGCGATTTCAGTACATGCACCGGATTGAGCGAGTCACCCGGCAACCTTTCTCGACCGACAGGAAGCAATCCCTCTTCTCCGCGATTATCAATGATCCGCTCAAAATACGAGGTTCGGATCTGCCGCTCCAACTGCACCTTACTCCAGCCGCACTCCGCCGCTTCGCGCTCATAAAAGTCCCATGCCTTTTCATCCTTCACCCGCATCAGCGCCCGGTAATGCGACCACGCAAGCTGCGGGTTGAAGCCGCTTTCTAATTCCCCTTCCAGCGGGTGGGAAATTGGCGATTCTAGTAATTCGTCACCCGATGGGTGACCAATTTCAGCCTCAGGGAATTTAGTACCCGGCGGGTACCAAATTCCCAGCCGGGACTCGAAGGCATGATAAAACTTTCTGAAATTCTGTAGATTCGGCACCGAAAACCCTTTGCCATATCGCTGATTCAGATTTGCGGAAAGTTCCAGTAAAACCTGTTTCCCATATTCAGCCCGCTCCTCACCGCCCTGAATTTCCTTTACGATTTCCCGCCCAATCAGCCAATAAGCGAGCACCATATTCGAATTGACCGCACGCACCACATTCCCGCGCGCCTGCTCCAGAATCGAAACCACGCGATCAAATAAAACGCCCTCCTGATTTGGCTCTATCAATTCGTGCTTTCTCATTTCTTTACCCCCTTGCCCATGGAAATGCTCCGCAGCTTTCGGTTGATCTTTGCAGCTGAATCAATTTTTCGTTTTTCATTCATGCTTCGAGGCTGATTGGTGAAAGTCTAAATTCTGTACCACTTAGTGTTTTGGTTAACCGAAATATCGGTTCTTTCGGCAATCCTCCCAACAACTGCAATCTTAGTGTATTGCAACATATTTTCAGGTACCCCTCTAAAATCCAAGTGGCTCCCATCCTCAGCCCTGAAACCATAACAAACACCTGTCACTTTAAAGGGTGAATCAATGATGCCATCGAACTTGTGATCGCCAGGAAAATCAACCTCGGATGGCGCATCTTGAATTGCAAACCGCCACTCCCGCTCATAATGCCAATCAATGGACTTAGTGAGCAATAATGTCTCCAGAGAAGCCGAATCTAAATCCTGATTAAGTGACACCCGGATATCCCTTGGATAAGGAGTGGCATACCTGATTTTTTCAAACAGTGCGGTATTCGTTTTTTTTGCTTCATCATATTCGAGCTCAAGGCAGATTCCTTTGTGCTGAGCACCATAGTGAGCCCACATCAGCAGAGAACCATTTATCTCCGATACCGAAAAGGCTGTCCAACGGGAGAAAATTTCTTCTCGTTTTTTCTCTAATGCAACATAGATGGGGTTCTCCTCTGGAAAAATAAGTGATCTCTTCAGTTCCCAATCCAAGTATTTTCTTGCCTCGGCATCCGTAAAATCAGGTTTAGACACTAACCTCGAATCGAAAGGATCATTAAAACGTGACGGATTTGTCAATGGAAGCTTTCCCTCCAGCATGGCATGGACGCGACGGCACTTAAACGGACTCTCCAAATCGGTATAGAAATAATAAGTACTCATTTAACTCTCTCTATGCATTTATGAGTTCTTTATTGTAGATAATGAAAATATCAACGCAATCTACTCAAAACAAACAGAATACAGACTAACCCAACAAATTACTCAATCATTGAGTATTATTACTCAGTGATTGAGTAATTTGTAATCCGCACTTCATGAGGCCGCGAACATCACGCCTCAACCATCATACCTAACGCCCTCAAATTTCAACGGGGTTCGTTCATTGATAGGACATTCCTTATGCACCGGATAGTAAATGTGATCGACATATAGATAATTAGAACCGCCGAACAACCAAGACTCAACCAAGGAAAAAGCCACCCCGCGCGAATAAAGAAGGTGCCGCCCTGACGTCTACCGACGCGATACGTCAATACGCCTGTTTCCATGGGGGGTAGACTCGCGTGAACATTGCCGTGCGGATCAATGATCTGGGAAACACCCGAACTCGCCGCGCAGGCAATCCATCGCGCGGTCTCGGCGGCGCGCAGTCTGAATAAAAGTGCATGTTGTACATGCTGGGCCGACCCCCACGATTTGGCATCGAAACTCGGCACCGCGAAAAACTCCGCGCCAAGCATCACCATTTCCCGCGTCACTTCGCTGTAATCGCAATCAAAGCAAATGGGCGTGCTGAAAGCCCCGAGGTCCGTCTGAACAGGCCTAAATTCATGGCCGGGAATTCCGTCATTAAAAAAATGAACCGGTCGAGCTTTGTAGTATTCCCCAAGCACGCCATGCCGATCAAGAATGAGCGCCGTGTTATGCCAATCCGTTGGCCCGGAACCAACATCCGTTCTGGTGCCGACAACCAAAACGGCGCTCATCTTCGCGCAAAGGTTCGTGAGCACGGAAAAATCATCCGAATCCTTCCTCACGTCGTACGGCAAGGAACACTCCGGCCAAATAATCAAATCAGAAGATTCGTCGCGTGCCGTTTTGGTCAGCGCAACATAGGACTGAAGAACACAGTCCTCGCTTTGCACCACCGTGACGGCGACGCTCGCTTTTTCATCCAGCTCAACCCGTCCAGGACGAAACAGCCCGAGCCCCAACACAAAAAGAGAAAGGAGAACAACCCACGGAATGATTTTTCGGCACGATAATCCGACCGACACCATGACAACCAGAAAAGACATGCCGTAAACACCGAGAACCGGAGACAGAACAGTTGGTCCCAAACTTGACCCCGCCGTTATCCATGGGAACCGAAGAAAAAATAATTCGGACCGGTAGAACTCAATCCCCGTCCACAATACCGCAACCAAAAGCGCAATCAAACAGGGCGACTTGATCCGCTTCGCGAAAAAATTAGCACACAGGCAAAAAATGCCGGTAAAAACCCCCATAATGGCGAACAGCAGGAAGGCCGCCTCCGAAAAGATATTAAAGAACCAGCGCAATGTGAGTCCGTATCCGATTATTCCATGAACCAAACCCAGATAGTAAGCGCAACGCGCCGTGGTACCCGTTGTGGCGAGAAACAAACACGGGAAAACCAACAACACCAACGGCCACCATCCGAAAGGCGGGAAACATAACGGAAGGAGAACAGCACTCAGCAGAACAAGAGCAAGCCGCGTTGTAAGTCTCAAGTCCGCATTCATCCCTTAAACGTTAATCCGAATCCGCTCGATGGAGCGGGCTTTGCCGGTTTTCATGTCGACGTCGACAATCGCGCCTTCGAGAGTGGGGTTTCCTTTGGCGACGTCAAATTTTTGAGGCACGCCGGTGAGGAATTTTTTGATGACGGGTTCCACTTCGCGGCCGAGAATGGAATCCTGCGGGCCGGTCATGCCCAGATCGGTCATGTAGGCGGTGCCGCCCGGATGGATCCGGTTGTCGGAGGTTTGGCAGTGGGTGTGTGTTCCGGTGACGGATGAAACGCGGCCGTCGAGAAAACGGCCCATGGCCATTCGCTCAGAAGAAGCTTCACCGTGGAAATCCACAAAAATCACTTTATCGCTGCTGAGCTGGCCGTTGAGCATACGGTCGGCCATCTGGAACGGGCAGTCATAATTCGGTTGCATGAATACGCGGCAGATCAGCTGCATCACCACGATCGGTCCTTCGGGCGTATCCACCCGGACCCATCCTTTTCCGGGTGCGCCTTTGCCAAAGTTGGCCGGACGGATAATCCGCTCTTCCAGATCAATCCCCGCCACCATCTCTCTGCTATCCCAGGCGTGGTCGCCCAGAACAATGACATCCGCGCCGGCACTCAGAATGGCATTTGCAATATCCGGTGACGGTCCGCGCCCGGAGGCCGCATTTTCGGCATTCGCGATGATGAAATCCACGCGTCCTTCTTCCCGTAATTGGGCGGCCACCTGGGTAAACGCATTGCGCCCCGGCTTTCCGACAATATCTCCAACCAATAAAACGTTCATAAAATCCTCATTTCAATCATTGCACCGCAGAATACAGAAATGCCATGCGGTGTCGAGACAGGGATAAATAAGGAATAAAAAGGGTTGTTGTACTTTTAAAATTAATATATCCGTTTATCCGCATATACAAATTTTCAGGGAACGGAAGACGGTGAAAATCCGTCGCGGACGCGCCGCTGTAACCGGATCGGGCTCCTTTAACCACTGCACATATTGTGTGGGAAGGTAGGGGTTCCCAAAGCCGGAAGCCAGAAGACGACCTGAAAAGTAACCCAGCAGTTACGCTCCGCGCTTCGAGTGTTGCAAAAAGCAGTCTCCGGTCAATCGGAGATTGCGCAATCCCGCGTGCGGTCGTGCCTGCCCTTAACCAAATAAAGGAAATAAGCATGAAAGCACATATTCTGGGATTCCCGCGAATTGGAACCCATCGTGAACTGAAGCATACACTGGAAGCCTACTGGTCCGGCTCCATTCCCCTGAAGACACTTCATCTTCGGGCGACAAAACTGCGACAGCAACACTGGGAAATTCAACAGGACAGCGGCCTCGATACGGTCGCAACGGGCGATTTTTCGCTCTATGACCACATGCTGGATACGGCATTCATGCTTGGAGTGATCCCCCCGCGCTTCCACTCCGTTCCGTCCAGTTGTCCGGAAAATCTTTATTTCCGAATGGCCCGGGGCGATGCGGACTACGGGCTCTCGGCCATGGAAATGACAAAGTGGTTTGATACCAACTACCATTATATTGTTCCCGAGTTTACCCAAGGAATGGAGCTCAAATATTTCTCCTCAAAATTGGTCGATGAAACCCGCGAAGCCATTTCGAATGGGTTTTCGCCAAAACCGGTATTGGTGGGCCCTTTGACTTTTCTCCAGCTTTCCAAGGAAATGGATGACTGCAACCGCTGGGATTATCTGGACGCGATGCTCGGCATTTATGAAACCGTGATTTCAGAATTGGCCCAACTGACCGACTGCATTCAGCTGGATGAACCCGTATTGTGCACCGATCTGCCGGATGAAGTTCAAGCACTTGCGCCCCAAGTTTATGAACAGCTTAAAAATGCGGCCGGAAAAAGCGATCTCATGTTGGCGACCTATTTTGGTAAACTGGAAGACAACCTGGAGTGGGTGGCGAAACTGCCGGTCGATGTGCTGCATATCGATCTGGTGCATGGCTCCGGTCAGCTCCAGCACGTTTTAAAAAATTGGCCCAAAGAAAAACAACTGTCACTGGGCGTGTTGAACGGCCGCAATATTTGGAAAACAAACGGAATCAAAGCCACGCAACTAATGCGCAATGCCATCGAAAACCGAGGCGAAGAAAACCTCTGGGTTGGCAGTAGTTGCTCACTTCTCCATTCACCGGTGGACCTGCAACAAGAAACAGATCTCGACCCGGAACTTCGCAATTGGATGGCTTTCGCTATTCAAAAATGTGAAGAAATTTCATTGTTAAAAACGGCAGCTCTCGGCTCAGACATCGATCAAATTCTACAGGAAAATATAAAGGCAATTCGTGACCGAAAATCCAGCCCTCGTACACGAAACCCGAGCATACGGCAGCGCACTGAAAACATCACTTCAGCAATGCTAAACCGCCGGACTCTATTTTCCATTCGGAAAAAAGAACAGCAGAAACGTTTGAACCTGCCCAACTTCCCAACAACCACCATTGGCTCCTTTCCGCAAACCAACGAAATCCGACGCATTCGCAGCGCTTTCCGAACAGGAAAATGTTCCGATGTGGACTATCAGGAATTCATGCGGAAGGAAATCCTTGACGTGATTCGCACGCAGGAAGAAATCGGGCTCGATGTGCTGGTTCACGGCGAAGCCGAGCGCAACGACATGGTTGAATATTTTGGACAACAGCTCGATGGATTCTGTTTTACGCAAAACGGATGGGTGCAGAGTTACGGTAGCCGATGCGTCAAACCGCCGGTTATCTACGGCGATGTTTCCCGCCCCGCTCCCATGACCGTGGAGTGGATCACATATGCCCAGGATCAAACCGACAAACCCCTGAAAGGCATGCTCACCGGCCCGGTTACGATTTTATGCTGGAGCTTTGTGCGCGACGACCTTCCGCGCAACGAAGTATGTCAACAACTGGCATTGGCCATACGCGATGAAGTTCAGGACCTAGAAGCGGCCGGAATCAATATCATCCAAATTGATGAAGCCGCACTGCGGGAAGGTCTGCCGCTGCGCACTGCTGACCGGCAGGACTATCTGAACTGGGCCGTAAATTGTTTTCGGCTCACCGTTGGCGGTGTGAAAGACAGCACCCAGATTCACACCCACATGTGCTACAGCGAATTCAACGCCATTGCCAGCGCCATTGCGGCCATGGACGCGGATGTGGTCAGCATTGAAGCCAGCCGGAGCGGAATGGAACTGCTCGATGCCTTCAAGGACTTTGAATATCCAAATGATATCGGTCCCGGCGTTTGGGATATTCATTCCCCGCGCATCCCGTCTGAAGAAGAGATTTTCAACCTACTTCAAAAGGCCAGAAAAGTGATCCCCGATGATCGGCTTTGGGTGAATCCCGACTGCGGGCTGAAAACCCGCGCCTGGCCGGAAACGCTCGCCTCCTTGTACAATATGGTGGCAGCAACCCTCCGCCTAAGACTCGACCTACTGAGTTAGCTGTATTCAAAAAAAGGTCATCCTGAAAATCCATTGGATTTGTCATTCAGGATGACTTTAAAACCGCGCCAACCACGGGCAATCGAATCAGTAGGTTTTGATTTCGATGTCGGTGGTGGGCTCGCAGCAACAGGGCAGGATTTCGCCTTCCCGCAGATAGGCCAGCGGTGGGCCGCCGGGATATTTCACCTGCCCGCGCAACAGCACGGCACGGCAGGTTCCACAAAATCCGGCACGGCAATGGCTATGCATTTCAACGCCCTTTTTTTCCAAACAGCTCAGCACATTGTGCTCATCCGCTTCCTCGTACGGAACCGGTTTTAGTTTTTCATCCACGTAAATCAGATGGGCCATAACTAAAGTTCAAAGCCTTCAAAATCGCTGCTATTCACGGACGAATCCACCTGCCCAACCAAGTACGACGAAATCTCTGCTTCCTGCGGTGCTACCTGCACGTTGTCGCTGACGAGGTATGAATTCATCCACGGCAACGGGTTGGTTTTGATGTCGAACTGCGGCTCGTAACCGATCGCCAGCAGGCGCTGATTGCTGATGTATTCCACGTACTGTTTTAGAATGGCGGCGTTCATCCCGATCATCGATCCGTCTTTAAACAGATAATCCGCCCAGGCCTTTTCCTGCTGCACCACATCGAGGAACAGCTTAAGGCCATCCCCATGCAGCTCGGCGGCAATGTCAGCCATTTCCGGATCGTCGCGCCCGTCGGCCCACAGGTTCAGAATATGCTGCGTTCCGGTCAGGTGCAGCGCTTCGTCGCGGGCGATCAGTTTGATGATCTTGGCATTGCCTTCGAGCAATTCCCGTTCGGAGAAGGCAAAGGAACAGGCGAAGGAGACATAGAAGCGAATGGCTTCGAGCGCATTGATGGCGCAGATGGCCAGATAGAGCCGCTTCTTCATTTCATGGCGGGTAACGTCGATGGAGCGGCCTTCGTATTGCGCAACGCCTTCGCCCTGTGAATGGTAGATGTGCGACATCAGGATGATTTCATCAAAATGTTTGGTGATGTCCGTTGCGCGATCGATGATGTTTTCGTTCAGCATGATGTCTTCAAAAACGGCGCTCGGATCCGAAAACAGGTTGCGCAGAATATGGGTGTACGACCGCGAATGAATGGTTTCCGCAAACGCCCAGGTTTCCACCCACGTCTCCAGTTCGGGCAGCGAAACCAGCGGCAGGAAGCAGACGTTCACACTGCGGGCCGCCACGGAATCGAGCAGGGTTTGATATTTCAGATTCGAAATAAAGATGTGCTGTTCGCAGTCGGTCAGCGACTGCCAGTCGGCACGGTCTTTGGAAATATCCACCTCTTCCGGACGCCAGAAAAACGACAGTTGTTTTTCGATGATACTTTCGAAAATGGGATGGCGCTGCTGATCGAAGCGCGAAACATTCACGCTGTTTCCCAGAAACATCGGTTCGGTGAGCGGGTTGTTTTGTTCTCGTCTAAAAGTTGAAAAAGCCATGGTCTATTCCTCTAAATTTTGCAGGCGCCACCGGCGCAATCGTTGTCCTGAATTTCACCCATGCGGTCCGCCGCTCCATCCCGCGTATTGTGATAATAGAGCGTTTTAACGCCGAGCGAATACGCTTTCAACATATCCTTCAGCACCTGTTTCACCGGCACCTTATTTTCAGGATAGCGCGCCGGATCGTAGTTGGTGTTGGCCGAAATCGTCTGATCCACAAACTTCTGCATGATGGCCACGAGTTCCAGATAGCCGCTGTTATCCGGAATATCCCAAAGCAGTTCATACTGATCCTTCAGTTTTCCAAACTCTGGAACCACCTGCTTCAAGATGCCGTCTTTACTGGACTTCACACTAATGAGTCCGCGCGGCGGCTCAATCCCGTTGGTGGCATTCGAAATCTGCGACGACGTCTCCGAAGGCATCAGTGCCGTCAATGTGGAATTGCGCAACCCGTGTTCCACGATCTCCTTCCGCAGGCTTTCCCAGTCGAGCTGAAGCGGCTCGTTGCAGACTTCATCCAACGCCTTTTTATAGGTTTCGATCGGAAGAATGCCTTTGGAATAGGTGGTTTCATTAAACTTCGGACACGGCCCGAATTCTTTCGCCAGCCCCACCGATGCCTTCAACAGATAATACTGCAGCGCTTCGAACGTCCGGTGCGTGAGCCCTTTGGCCGATCCATCGGAATAACGCACGCCGTTTTTCGCGAGGTAGTACGCGTAGTTAATCACGCCAATGCCCAGCGTACGCCGATCCATCGATGCCTTTTGGGCGGCGGGCAGCGGATAGGCCTGATAGTCCAGCAGACTGTCGAGCGCCCGCACGGCGAGATCGGAAAGTTCTTCCAGTTCATCCAGCGATTGAATGGCTCCCAGATTAATGGCCGAAAGCGTACAGAGCGCAATTTCGCCTTCGGTATCGTTTACATCATTCAGCGGCTTGGTCGGCAGTGCAATTTCCAGACAGAGATTACTCTGGCGAACCGGTGCCACGGCGGGATCAAACGGACTGTGCGTATTGCAGTGGTCGACGTTCTGCAGATAAATCCGGCCGGTGCTCGCGCGCTCCTGCGCAAACAGCGTGAAAAGTTCCAAGGCCTGGATCTTTTTTTTGCGAATCGAGTCGTCGGCTTCGTATTTCAGATAAAGCCGCTCAAACTCTGCCTGATCTTCAAAGAAGGCATCGTAGAGGCCCGGCACATCGCTCGGACTGAACAGGGAAATGTGCTCGTTCTTCAGCATGCGCTGATACATCAATTTATTAAACTGCACGCCGTAGTCGAGATGCCGCACGCGGTTTTCTTCCACGCCGCGGTTGTTTTTCAGCACCAGCAAATCTTCCACTTCCAAATGCCAAAGCGGATAAAACAGCGTTGCCGCGCCCCCGCGCACCCCGCCCTGCGAACAGCTTTTCACGGCCGTCTGAAAATGTTTGTAGAACGGGATGCAGCCGGTGTGAAAGGCCTCGCCGTTGCGGATCGGACTGCCGAGCGCACGAATGCGGCCCGCATTGATCCCGATCCCCGCCCGCTGGCTGACATATTTAATGATCGCGCTCGACGTGGCATTCACCGAATCCAGGCTGTCGCCGCATTCGATCAGAACGCAGGAAGAAAACTGCCGCGTGGGCGTCCGCACCCCGGCCATAATCGGAGTGGGCAGCGAAATTTTAAAGGAGGAAACTGCGTTGTAAAACCGCTCAATGTATTTCAACCGCGTGGCGGCGGGATAGTGTGCAAACAGACAGGCCGCCACGAGAATGTACAGAAACTGCGCGCTTTCGAAAATCTGTCCGCTCACCCGGTCCTGCACGAGGTATTTTCCTTCGAGCTGTTTTACAGCGGCATAGCTGAAGGTCAGATCGCGACCGTGATCGATAAACCGATCCATCGCATCGAGTTCCTGCTTTGTGTAATCCTCCAGCAGATGCGCATCGTAGCGCCCCGCTTTAACCATTTTGGAAACATGCTCAAACAAAGCCGGCGGCGTAAAGCGTCCGTACGCTTTTTTGCGCAGATGAAAAACCGCCAGACGCGCCGCGAGATATTGATAATCCGGCGTTTCCTCCGAAATCAAATCTGCCGCCGCTTTAATGATGGTTTCGTGAATGTCGGCCGTCCGGATGCCGTCATACATTTGAATCTGCGACTTCAATTCCACCTGCGAAACCGACACATTTTCCAGATCTTCTGCCGCCCAGGTGATCACTTTATGAATCTTCTCCAGATCCAGCGTTGCCTTTTCGCCATTGCGTTTTACTACTAATAAATCGTTACTCATTCTACTGCCTGTTTTTCTAAATGATTCGTATTTCGACAGAACCACTCATGTGTTGTTGGGGGATATATTCCGTGTTGTACACAAATGCGCACATGTACCATATCTTGTTAAACTCACTACTGAGACCACAAGATATGGTATAGAAAAGGCAGTTTCAAATTCTAATTGATATTTTGTACCAAAAGCATCCGATTTGCTTAAAATGGTCAGGTTTCCAACGCGATCAAACCACCTGAGCCTTCCGGCGGACGCGGGCCATCCAGCCGCCGCATATCAGCATGGTTCCGGCGGCCAGGATCACAACAATAATTTGCCCGGTGCGGCTTGCATGGGTATGGGAGGAACGGAATTCCACCCGCATTTCGGAATCGGGTTGGAGCTGGAGAGCGCGTTCAAACTCCAGTGTGGAGCCCTGCCGGGCCATCACAACGCGGATCGGGTGCACCTCAACCGAGGCCGCCTGCTGCTGATCCAGCATCCGTTCGGCCAGCCCGCTCAGGGCACTGCTTTCTTTTTCGCCGAGCTGCGCTTCAATCTTCTGCACATCCGCGCCCGACCACTGCACATTGCCGCCGACCTCATCTTCCAGCGGCATTTGATTCAGTGACTGTTTCAGTTGATTACGCCGATTCACCAGACCGACCACGCCCTGCTGGCGAACCAGGTTCCGGAACTGCACACGCGCATCTTCGTTCAGATCCTGCTGGCCCTGGGAATAGGTGATCGCTTTCTGGAACGCCTTACGCGCATTACGCTGGTCGCCGCTTTCCATATAGTCGTTGCCCAGCTCGATATTCAGCTTGGCATTATCGCTGAAGCGCACCGAGTTATCGATGTTGAAGCTTTGATACTCATCTTTACCGAACCACCCGAACGAAGAACCCTCAACATCGACATCAGCATCAACATGCTCCAAATGCTGCATGGTTCCATCAAATCCGGAATAGCGATAGCCGTCCGGAGCGTAGAACGTCCAGCGGACATTCATCAGCGGAAGCTGGAACCGCGGCCCCGAAAAGACTTGCCGCTTACCAAACCCGATGGCCTCCGGGGTATGGGCATACATCACCTCGACCGAAGCGGAGCGGTCTGAACCGGGTTCCATCGGAATCAGATAGGTTCCTTCCTCCACCAAGGGACGCACCGCAGTTTCGTTCACAAACACCGACCAGATTTCCGCCCCGTCCGGAAGCCGCATTTCAAGGAAACGCAGCGAGCCGGGATCCAATACCATCGTCATGTTGTTGAGCGACTGACCGTCTTTGGTGATGACCGAGTCGAGCTGGACCGATTGCACCTGTGCAGGCAGCACGTCCGCTGCATTATGGCGAACCACATTGAGCGTCAGATCATAATCCCGTTCGGTGCTGCGGTAACACAGCACGGCGTCGGACAGATCGCCCGCGCCGAAACTGCGCGGAATACTGCGCGCATCTTCGGGCCGCAGGAATTCCGAGATGCCGGCTGGCTGAACCTGCAGGCGACCGCTGGAAAGGACGATGACATATCCCTTCTGGCTCTCCGTTCCCAGCGCCTGCAACGGGCGGATGGAAATCTTGGAGCGGTCGTGTTCAAAGGGCAGTTGATAGGCCACTTCCATCCCATAGCGAGTTTCCACTTTCCCATGTAGCTCCACTTCCCAGATTCCGTTTTCCTCGTCGATCTTCCGAACCCTGGAAACATTTTTACCGGATACCACCAGCGCCACATCCGGGCGCGGCGGCTGCAGACGGAAGGTTTTCACGCCGGCATGCTCAATGTCATACTGCAAATGACAGATCACTTTCAGCAACCCTTCCGAGAGCGCGGCCTGTTGCAGCACCTCGACCTTAATTTTCGGTTTCATGATTTCCGACTGAAACTCAATATTCCAATCCGGCCGAAGCAATCGATAAGCCAGGCTTCCTTCCTGACGAATTCCCAGCTCGCGGGGGCTGATCTCGCTGACACCATCGCGCGCCAACGGCGCAACGCGTATGCCGCGTTCCATCGTCACGGCCAACGTGCCGGTGTGCTTCAGCACGCCGTCCATACGAATGCGAGGCACATCAAATTCCGGTTCCAGATCTTTGCCCGAGCGGCTGAGCATCAGATTCAACGGAATGGTGCCGGTGACCTGTTTTGTGAAGTTCACCACCAGCTCGCGTGTTCCCGCATTCACTTCGTCCCAATGGCTGACCGCCTCCCCGCTGAGGGAATCGACATCGAACCCTTCCGGAATCCGGATGCGCAGCGCAAAGATGCCGGACTTGCTGACCGTTACATTCAGGCGGGTGGACAGACGAATTTGCTCAAGGGCCACATCCAGACTCGTCTCCTCCATCAGCCGCAGCTCCGGCAGCACTTCATCGGCCCCGACCGTGGCCGAAAAAGGCATGTGGTTATAACGAAATGCCCGCTTGATATCCGCCGAGCGCGCACCGCTGAACAGCTGGGATGCATCGGCAATATTGATTCCACTCAGATCCTCCATCGACAGGACATCAATCTGCACAGCATCGGTTGCGGCACAGGCCAGTACCCCGCGCTGCATCACCGCATCCCGGACGGTGATTCCCTTCACCACGGTTTGGTAGGGCAGTTTTTCGCGGGCCATCTGAGCCCCGATTCGCATGCTGTAGGAAGCCGTGGCCGGTTCCGAAAGTACCACTTCAAGCAGGCCGGCTTCAGGATTATAGCGCCAGGTGCCAATTCCCTTTCCGTGGACTTCCGTGATGCTCATCCCCGCAGGCACATCGAACCGCAGGTTCTGCAGTTCGCCCTGGGCAATATTAAACAGCACCTCGTGCCGCAGTCCCACCATACCCGGCCGGAATTCGGCGAGCGTGTTGACATCGCAGAAGAAGCGCGACTGTTCCTGATCGGTCTTACGCTCTTCGGGTTTCCAGCCCAGTTTGCAGAACTGCTTGCTCGGGCTGAACAGAACCTTTGCAACCGAGCCCTCCTGGCGAATCCGAATGGCCTCGGCCGACTGCACCTGCCAGCCCTCCACCGGGAGATGCACCACCGCGCTGTTTCTCAACGACGCCGGAATCCAGAGCTGCGCATCCCATTCGCCGTTCTTATAGGAAGCCGCCACCAGATACTCAACCGAAACCGTGTAGTCGTCCTCGCGGTCGGCGTAGAGTGTACTGCCGGTCTGGTTCGTCCGTAGTTCAAGATGCTTCGAAGAGAGCGTATAGTCTTTTAGAATAAATCCGGGACCCAGCAGCTGGAGCTCTTCACCCTTTTCCGCCGACCACTCCAATTCCATTTTGACGCTGACATTGACCTGCGTTTCCGTTTCAAACGCCGGCACATCGATCCGCAGCTCAACAAGGTCGGCATCCACCGGGTCGAGAATCCCGCCCAGCAGCTCTTGCGAGGCCATCGCCGATGCAACCACCAGGAAGCCGCACAAGATTCCTGCGAGCAGGCGCAACTGAATAAACCCTTCATTCCCGCCAGCCGATACGGCGTCCGAAAACGAGGGGGCATCCGCCGACAGCTCCGCGTTGCGCTTATTCCGCCCCCGGCTGTGGCCGGCATAATAGCAGGCCGTGAAAACGGCGATATGCGGCAGGACAAGCGTCAGCCACGCGAGATACGGACTGAAGGAATAGAGCACCGTTAATGCGGCCAGCAACGGAATCAGCCACGTTCTTTTTCCCGCAACTGCGGCCCAAACCACCGGAATCAGACCGATCAAAAGCAACCCCACATTCTTAACCATCGAGAAGCGAGCTTCCGTCAGCGCCAGTTGCACCTGCAGCCCGCCGTCGGAACCGGAGACCGATTTAGTGAACGCCCACTCGGTCGGAATCTGCCCCTGATACCCAATCAACGAGAAGGAAGAGAAAAAGAGATTTAATGTCACGGCAAGCCCGGCGCCCAGACAGCAAAGCACCACCACAAACAGCGGGAAAGAAAAGGTTTTTCCATATCCATTGCTACCGCCCAGCACAAATAATCCCAGCCCCAGCACACTGCAAACACCGATCCAGAACAGGCCCATGGGCACATTCAACCCGGCCAACAGCGCACCCCATTCGGCCCGCTGGCTGCCCAGTACCTGCGGCTGTTCCATATTCCCTTTGGCCGAGGCCAGCCGCTGGCCGTCCGGCAACGTGAAGGCCCAACGGGCAAACACCGACTGCGTGTCCACCTCGGGCGACTGAAACTTCATCTTCGTGAACCAGCCCGGTTTATTCAACTGCTCCGCGTAGGTGACTTCAATGGCCAACGGGGCATTCGGATCGCGGCGGCGTTCCACCGGAATAAGTACCTGGCCATCGCCGCGATCCAATACCTGGATCTTGGCATCGTTCACCTTCACCGACCACAGCGACGCATCGTCCGGAAGGCGGATCGGCAGATATTGCTGATCGGTATTTTTTACGTGATACACGGCGCGGGTCACTGCTTCGCCCTCTTCGCCAATGGTGGTATCGAGCGTGATGTGGTCCGCCACCTGCGTCAGCAGTTGCTGGGTGGAAAAACGTTTGATGCGTACCTGTGCCTCGTGCGGCGTCGCCACATATTTATAGGCGTGCATGATCGGATCGTTGACGAGCAACGTATATTCCTCCGGCACCTCATCTACATCGATGGAAAGAATTCCTTTGGAATGGCCCAGCTCTTCCGCCAGCGACAGATTGGCCGAGCCAGCCAAGGCGATATAGCCGGTTTCGTTTTCAACTTCCAATGTCTGGACACCGCCTATGGAAAGCACTTCTCCCTGATATTTCGCGGGGTGGTCGTAGGTAACGAGCAACGTGTAGTCGCCCACCACCTTCTGTTTCAGGTGGATGGTCCAATCCTCGCCGTCCTGGGTCCAGTTGCGGATATCGCGCCCGTGCACTTCGACGTTGCGATAGATCCTCGGGATTTTAAGTTTAAAACTGCGCGTCGGCGCATTGGCAATATTGTAGGTAATCAGGCTGCTGCCGAACACGCCGCTTTCGCCGAGCGAGACCAGCTGAAACGACTCCGCATGTACCGAGGCCGATTCCTGCCGGACCTCCACGCGCCCGGTCCAATCGGAACGCTTGAAACGGAAGGCCTGCCGCGCATCCGAAATTCGGACCGGCAGCGAACCGGTGTTCACTTCCCGCAGCCCCGTCAGATCGGCCCCTTCGAGCCGCGTTCCAATTTCGCCGCGCAACACCATAAAGCCGCGTTCCGACTTTGCCCCGTCTACCCGGAAGGTCGGCAGTGCAAATCCGTCAGGATCTTCCGGCAGCGTTTTTTCCAGACGCAGTTGCACCAGCGTGCGGCTGTCCACCGCCTGCTTGAAATATACTTTGATCCAGCGCGAACCATCGCGATCGCGCACATCGTAGTCGGCCACGTTCTGGCCAGCCACACTCGTGACCGTCCAATCATTGGAAACTTCCAGTTCCACATCGCGCGCCGGGGCATCGCGCACCTCTAAATCAATCTTCGCTTCCAGCGATGCTTCGTTCTCATTCAGCGCGAGCACAATCTGATCCTGTGCATGGAGCGACGTCACAATATTGTCTGCCGAAAGCTTCATGCTGAACGGCATGCTCGCAAACATATAGGCATAGAGCCCGCGTTTCGGGCGCTGCAGATCGCCCCAGTTTACGGCATCCGGCTCCACCTGGGTCACCCCGCCCTGCTCATCCACCAGCAGCTTGATTGTGCTGTCGGTACCAATCAGCAGCACGCCGTTGGCCCGGATGACATCGAGCGGTTCCACCACGGGAAAATCGAACGCACAGGGAAATTCCGGTAGGGCCTGCTCCGCCTGAATCGTCAGCAGATATTCCTTTTCCTGCGAACGGCTCAGCTCCACCTGCAGCCGGCGTTCGCCTTCAACCTCCTCCACCTTCCAGGACAAAAGGTCAGCGCCCTGCACCTGCGTCACGTTCAAACGGTCCGGCAGTTTCAGGGCCAGCTCTTTGACCCGCCCCTGCGGAATTGCATATTGATACTGCCCGCGCAGCTGCAGGGCGCCCACCTTGGCCGATCCCACCAGAATGCTTTCGCACGATGCGACCAGCTCGCCGGAAAGTTTTTCCAGTTCCGGACTCCAGAGAATCTGTACGCCGCCCGCCGACGGCAGCCAGGCCTGCACGTGGGTTTCGTCCACTTTCACCGCTTTGGGCGCACCGACCACTTTCACTTTATAACCCGCCCGCTCGGTCTCCAGTTCAATCCGCCGAATCGTGGCCGGGGGCAATCCAAACTCGGCCCCGCGCCGCTGGCCGGACACGATTACCTTTGCTTCAAATCCGATCGAAACCTGTTGCCGGCCGTTCTTCGTAAAATCGATGTAATAGGCCCCCTCTTCGAGGATCAGCTCTGCGCCCTTCGGCATTGCCGTTGCGGTGGGAGCAACAGCGCCATCGAGCACCTTCAACCGGACCGGGGCCTCTTCAACCTCGGCCTCGAACTTCATCTCCAGCGCAAGCTCATCGGCCGATACACCGCCACTCAGATCCAGCTGTTTGATCAAAACTCCGGCACCCGCCCATCCCGCCAGCAGGCAGGCCGCTAAACAAATCCATACACGTTTCATACTTCACCTCGTCCGTTCAAATCTCATCTGCGCTCAAACAAGTCAGCCATTGTGAGCAGGTGCGACAACTCGTCCACCTGCTCGTCCAGTTCAAGTTCCATCACCACCGGCTGCAGTTTGGCAGCAATCTCTTTCAATTCGGTTCCATCGGCATAGGGACTGCACCGCAGCCGTTCTGCAAATTCCGCCGTGCAGGCCGCAAGCTGAAAACGCGGATCTGCATCGGTGAAGCGCTTGTGTCGAATCCGGTCGGTTACCCGGCGGCTGATCTCCTCGATGGCGCCGTTGTCAGCCCGGCGGTAGCGGACATATACCGTGGCAATCGGTTCGTCTGCCGGTACGCCCGGAATCAGCTCAATGTCATACAGCGCCGTAACCGATTGCCCCGATCCCACCTCACCGGCATCCACCGAATCGTCGCGAAACTGCTCCTTGGTGAGCTGGCGGTTTTCGTAGCCGAGCTGGCGATAGCGCAGTACGCGCGCCGGATTAAACTCCACCTGGATTTTTACATCGGAAGCAATCACATGCAGCGTGGCGGCCAACTGATCGACCAGCAGGCGGCGCGACTCTTCAATGGTGTCGATGTAGGCATACATGCCGTCGCCGCTGTTGGCCAGGCGTTCGAGCATATCGTCGTCGTAGGTTCCTGCGCCGAAGCCGAGGACGGAAAGATAGATTCCCTTTTTCCGCTGTTCGGAAACCTGTTCGAGAATCACTTCGGGATCCAGCTCGCCCAGCGTTGCAACGCCGTCGGACATAATCATGATCCGGTTAGAGTCGCCAGCGCTGAAGCCGTTCATGGCCAACTGATAGCCCAATTCCAATCCTTTATCAAACTGCGTGGGGCCGCCGGGCTGCAGCATATTGATTGCATCCAGCAGGATTTCTTTTTGGCTGACCGGGGTGTGCTCCAGCACCAGCCGGGCTTCGCCGCCGAACTGGGCAATCGCCACTTGGTCCTCCGGATTCAGTTCGTCGAGCAGCAGGGCCAGCGATTGCTTGATCAGCCCCAGCCGTTCCGGCGTGGCCATCGAGCCGGACGTATCAATCACCAGCGTTAACACTGCGCCGCGATGATCGTCGCGCCCGATGCGCCGGCCTTTGATACCCACCTTCAACAAATCCATGCCCGTGCGAAAAGGAGACGGCGCCATTTCGGTGTGCACCGCGAAGGTCTGCCGACCGGTCGGCGGACGATAGTTATAATTAAAGCTGTTGATAAACTCTTCCGTACGCACCATTTCGGGCACCGGCATCGTGCCTTCCAAGAGTTGTTGACGGGCCAGCCCGTACGAAGCGGTATCCACATCAATCGAAAAGGTTGAAAACGCATTTTCCTGCGCCAGTACATAGGGGTTGAACTCAGCCGGCATCGGTTTGCCCGGCACCCCCCACGCCTGCTCGTCTTTCAGCAGTTCAAGATCCTCATCTAATTGTACGTAATCACCGAACAGATCGTCGTGACTGACCGCCACCGGTTCCGGGACCGGTTCCGGGACCGGTTCAGCCTCCTCGATATTTACGGCCGATCCGAGAATAGTTATCTCTTTTATATCCGGAAAAATGTCGAAGCCGTCAACACCGCCGGAACCACTATCGCGCCCACTCCCGATTCCGCTCATTTCCGGCAGATAAATTTCCGGCATACGCGATTTCTGAACTTTGGTAACGATTCGGGTAGATGATTTGGGTTTCGAGTTTTTCTTAACCTGCACCATCGGCTTTTTCAGTTTCATTTTCGGGCGCGACACGGCAGGCACGGCTTCGAACTCCGCAGCCTCTTCGGCAGCCGGTTCCTCCATAGGAAACTCTATCGTTGATGAGCTGTCCATCTCGCCGACAAAACCTGAACCGCCTCGAACCCCGACGATCTCGGGAATTGGAATATCCACGTCGCTGCCGATTCCGTTCTCAGCCCCGACCTGCTTGCGGGTTTGGGGCTTATTTTTGTCTTCCTGCGGTGCCATCTTTACCGGCATCTGAAGTTTTCTCAACTTCATGCCGGGGCGCTCTACCGGTTTGGGAGGACAGAATTTTTTTTCACTTTTCTGAACCACCGAAAAAATCACCAGCGAGCCCGAGAGAAAAAACAGGATGGCAAAAATGACGCCTGAGGCCAGCAGCGGCTTTAACCGCAGCCCAAACCAGAAATCCTCCTTCGCTCGTTTGGGCTGTGCATACGAGGCCGGTCGGCGACGGGCGGCGGGCGATTTGGCAACCGGTGCAGGCTTGAGGGAGGCACGCACGGCCTCCAGTTTCGCGCGACAGGATTCGCACGTTTCAAGATGCTTTTCCAATGCCTGTAAATCAGAAGGCTTTAATGTTTTGCGCAAATAGGCCGTCAGTAAGATTTCGAAGAAATCGCAACTTTTCATGACCCCATCTCCATTCGTCAGCAAAACAGGTTAAGGAGCTTCGTTCATTTCCAGCAGCTGGGCTTTTTCAACGAGGCGGATGAATTCAGCGCGGTAGCCTTCGTCGTCCGATCCTTTCGCTGCTTTTGCTCGGCGCAGAATATCTTCGTAGCTGGCGGTTCCTTTGTATTCAGAGCCGCGCAACAACATGCCGAATTCTGCGACAGCACTGGCAAAACCAATGTTGCCGCCATTTTCCAATGATTGGAAATCGTTCATCGCGATGGCCCGGGTGATCAGCTTGCTTACGTCATCATCGGGCATTTTATAGCGCAGTTTGACAATCATCAGTTCATCGCTGTCGATGACTTTGGTCTTCTGATATTTCAGGTCTCCAGCCGTTGGAACTTCCATGTCGGAACCGGCGGGGATCAGCTCATAGAGTGCGGTAACCGTATGGCCCGCGCCCAGTTCGCCGGCATCGTTGAGATCGTTGCTGAAATCCTCATTGGCGAGCATGCGGTTTTCATAGCCGATCAACCGATAGCCCTTCACATGGCGCGGATTAAACTCCACCTGGATTTTCACGTCTTTAGCAATCGTCAGCAGCGTGCCGCCCATTTCATTCACGAGCACCTTTTTGGCTTCGAGGATATCGTCGATGTAGGCGTAGTTTCCGTTGCCCCGATCCGCCAGTTTTTCCATTTTGGAATCCTGGTAGTTGCCGGTTCCGAAACCGAGCACGGTCAGGTAGATACCGGAGTTCCGCTGTTTTTCAATCAGACGAACCAAATCGCCGTCGGAACGGGGGCCCACATTAAAGTCGCCGTCGGTGGCAATAATGACCCGGTTGTTGCCTTTTTTGATAAACTCCTGCTTGGCCACCTTATAGGCCAGTTCAATTCCGGCTCCCCCGGCGGTGGAGCCGCCGGCATCGAGGTGTTTGATGGCTTCGAGAATTTCGCCTTTGTCCGCCGTCGGTTCGAGCACGAGCCCAGCCGCGCCGGAATACACCACGATGGAAACCCGGTCTTCGGGCCGCATTTGATCCACCAGCAGACGCATGGCCGATTTCAGCAGCGGAAGTTTATCCGAATCGTTCATAGAGCCGGAGACATCCAGCAGGAAAACGAGGTTGTTCGGCGGCAGATCGCTGGTTTCAACTTTCAAGCCCTGCAGGCCGATCAATGCCAGCCGGTTATCGCTGTTCCACGGACAGTCGGCTACCTCCATCGAAACCACAAACGGATCATCGCCTTTGGGCTGCGGATAGTCGTAGTCGAAATAATTGACCATTTCTTCAATCCGGACGGCGTCCGGCGGCGGCAGCTGATCGCTGACCAGAAAACGGCGCACATTGGCATAAGCTGCGCGGTCGACATCAATCGAGAAGGTCGAGAGAGGATTTTCCATCGCCGTTTTAAACGCATTCTCAACAATCAGGTCGTATTGCTCGGCATTGAATACGCGCTTACTCGGCAGGATGCTGTTCCAGTTTCTTGCATTACCTTCGCCGGCGGGAGCCGGTTCCCGTGCAACAAAGCCGTGGAAATCTTCCTTCGGACGCATCGAGACCACCTGTGGTTTCGATGCCGTTTTTTTCGAAGTCCCCGGCATCGCCTCGAAGGCGATACTGTGCTCGGTCACTTCCCGGTCTATCAAGCTCTCGCCATCCTTCCCCTCCCCCGTAATCATCACCAGGCTAAACACAAAGAAAACACTGCAGGCCGCGGCGGTGATCAGCACGGCACGGGTGCGCGGGGCGTACCAACAGTCGGCCCAGATCGATTTACGCTCGGGTGCTCTCTTTGGAATCTTCCGCCAGCTCTCCAGCCGTTCAGGAGCCGGAGCGGCTTCGAGTGTTTCGTTCAGCAAGTGCAAGGTGGAGCGCTGCAGCTGCAGCTCGGCCCGGCAGGAAGCACAGGTTTCGAGATGTTTATCCAATGCCTGGAAATCAGCCTCGCTGAGTTCGGCGTGCAGATATCCGGTGAGTTGTTTTTCAAAAGCTTTACAGTTTTTCATGATACCACCCCTGCCTGCTGCAGGCTTTGGGAAAGTTTTTTGGTTGCGGTATGAATCAGAGTACCCACATAGCCCTCGGAACGTTTCAGGACCCCGGCGATATCCTTATAGGACATGCCCTCCTGCAGACGAAGCACCAGCACTTCCCGCTCTTTAGGTTTGAGCGTATTCAGGTGCCGCATCACCAACGCCTGTTTTTCCTCGCGTTCCTGCTGGGCCGTCGGATCGTTTGCGAATAGGTCGGCCTGTTTGGATTGCTTTTCATGCAACGCACGACGGCGCGATTCCTTGCGGATATAGTCGACCGCCACATTATGCGTGGTGCGGAACAGCCAGCCTTTCATCTGCACGCCGCGCGTTTTAATTTTTTCCAGATTGCCGTGCAGCCGGATGAAGGCTTCCTGCACCACATCCTGCGCGGCCTCTTCGTTGTTCAGCACGCGGGTGGCGTAGCGCAACAGGGACGATTGATATTGTTCCATAGCTTCCTCCAGAGAATTGGGAGTTGGAGTGCGGGATTCCTGATGGTCGGGTTGGCTGGCTTCGGGGGTTTTAGCCTGGTTTTCCGTACTCAACATTCCATCAATCCTTTATTCCAACACTCCGCCGGCACCCGCCGGCAATCTGAATACGCCTGTCGCAGGACCCATCTTTGCAAACATCACAAAAAAGTGCCCGTAAAATTTGTTGGGAAGAATTGAATCCACTAAGATCGGGGCTCTTCAGCAGGGAGATCGGGGGAACATCTATGACATTCGGAGACTATTTTAAGCGCGTTCTGGCAACCGTGCTGCTTCTCATTCTGCTCTACGCACTCTGGTCGACGCGGTCGATTCTGGCGCTGGCCTTTGCGGCCATCGTAATCGCTATTGCCATGGCACAGCCGATGCAGTTTCTCCAGAAAAGAGGTATGAAACGCGGACCGGCTGTGGCCATCGCGATCGTCTTCAGCTTCACCATCATCACCCTGCTCTCACTCTGGATTCTTCCAACCCTTGGAAAAGGGGTGGCCGATCTGGCGCAGGATATGCCGGCCGCAGCCGAAAGCGCCAAAAATGCATACAAAGAATTCTGGGACGCCAATCCGGGCCTCCGCACCATTCTGCCCGCAATTCCGGACGCCGCCTCCAAAGAACCGATCGATGCTGAATCGATCCAGCGCATCTTTAACTGGCTTGTAAAGTCGGGCATGGCCATTGCACCGGATTTAATGGGCGGGATCGGGCTGATTGCCGGCATTCTGGTCAATCTGGGGCTGGTTCTTTTTATTGCCGTATTCTTTCTGCTCGAACCGAAGAGTTACATTATTGCCCTGCTTTATCTCATTCCGAAAAACAGCCAGAAGCGGGCGGTTGAAGTAATCAGAACCTTGGGCTCCACGCTCACCAAATGGCTGCATGCGCAGCTCTTCTCCGTTACGGTGATTGTGCTGCTTGTCTACATTCTGCTGGGGCTGATCCTGCGTATGCCCAACGCGATGGTTGTGGCGCTCTTTGCCGGATTCGCCACCTTTATTCCAAACATTGGAGCCGTGCTGCCGATCCTCCCGATCACGATTTTCACACTTGCCTATTCCGATCCCTCCAAACTGCTGATTTTTATTCCGGTCTATCTCTTCTGCCAGTTTCTGGAAAGCAACATTATCACCCCGCAGGTCGTTAAGGCGCAGCTCAACATTCCGGCGGGCTATCTCATGCTCTTCCAGCTGCTCATCACCATCGCGCTCGGTGCGCTCGGCCTCGTGCTGGCCGTTCCGATTCTCGCCTGCCTGATTGTCTTCGTGCGCGAGGTTTACTCCTATGATGTCCTGCACCTCAAGAACGTAAAGGTACATCTCGAATGAAGAGGGAATATGGGTCGAAAGTCTCAAAGTCCAAGGTCGAAGGTCTACAACTTCCCGACCTGCGAGCTTAAGTCTTTCGACCTTGGACCTTCAAACTTTTGACAAAAGAAATATGAACCCACTTCGAACCACCTGCATCGACCGCGCCCGAAACGACGTCCAGGACTGCCTCGTCATCGGCGGCGGCATCAACGGCGCGGTCTCGGCTGCCGCCGTGGCCGGCAACGGCGCCAAAGTCACAATCATCGACAAAGACGACTTTGCCTCCTGCACGTCGCAAGAGAGTTCCAACCTCGCTTGGGGCGGCATCAAATATCTGGAAAACTATGAGTTCCCACTCGTCTGGGGACTCTGCAAAAGTCGCAACCACCTGATGGATTCGTATCCCGCCCAGGTGCAGGAAATCCGCTTTTTCACCAGCATTGCCAACGGTTTTCGAAAGCCACGTTTTCTGATCTGGCTCGGTGCCCTGCTCTATTGGTTTATGGGCCGCTGCCGCACGCGTCCGCCGCGCCTGCTCTCCGTCTCGAGGATTCGGAAAGAAGCGCCCATGGTTAAAACCGATCAGCTGGCCGGCGGGCTGGAATATTCCGACTGCTACTTTGTGGAGAACGATGCCCGCTTTGCGTTCAGCTTTATCCGTCGCGTGCTGCTGAAGGGCGGGAACGCCATCAACTATATGGAACTGATTTCCGCAAAATGGGAAAACGGGCGCTGGGACTGCGCCCTGCGCGACCACGTTTCCGGCAATGCCGTTTCCATTAAAGCCAAAACGCTCGTCAATGCAGCCGGGCCGTTTGCAGACCGAATCAACAGCTTGCTCAACGTCCAAAGCGACTTCAAACACATCTTTTCCAAAGGGGCGCACATCATCGTTCCGCGCATCACTAAAACGAAGCACGTGCTCACCTTTTTTGCGTCCGACGGCCGGCTGTTTTTCATGATTCCCATGGGCGAGCGCACCTGTATTGGAACCACCGACACGCGGGTGGATAACGAAACCGCGGAACCGACCGACGACGACGTCGCCTTCCTGCTCGAAAACGCCAACGCCCTGCTAAGCCTTGAAAAACCGCTTACCCGCGAGGACGTCATCGGCAAACGCTGCGGCGTCCGGCCGCTGGTGGTGAAGCAGACCTCCGAAGTCGGCAATGTTGAATGGACCGCACTGTCCCGAAAACATGAAATCGACCTTCGTCCCGAAAAAAATATGTGCTCGATTTACGGCGGCAAGCTGACCGACTGCATCAACGTCGGAGAAGAGGTTGCCGAAATTATTGAATCGTTCGGCATCACCTATTTCCAATCATTGGAAAAATGGTATGGAGAGCCCTCCGCCCAGAAACGGGACCGCTTCCGCTCCGAAGCCGCTAAAAACGGTCTGTCCGGCGATCAGAGTTCCAGACTCTGGAGACGCTACGGCCGGGAAGCTTTCCAGATATTGGAAAAAATCCGCCAGCAGCCGGATACAAAAAAAACGGTCATCGCCGACGTCAGCAAAGCCGAACTACTCCATATGGCCGACCGCGAAATGGTGCTGCATCTCGACGATTTCCTGCGACGCCGCACCCGCCTGTCGCTCACCCACCACAAAGCCTCCCTGCGCTGCGAGCCCGGCCTGCAGGAAGCCGCCGAAATCCTCTTCGGCAAAAACGCCCCCGAAGAAATCGAGCGTTACTTCAGCACGTAGTCAGGAACTATGTTGCGGGCAGATGAGCGCCAAGACGCAACGATGCGAAAAATTTATCTGACTGAATCAGACTATCTTTATCACCCTTTTTTAAGTCAGGGCACCTGCCCCAAGGATTCATTCGCCTGGATGTCGTCGTCGTTGCCATTGCCGGTCAGAACATTGTTCGCGAGCGTTCCTTCCTTAACGTGGTCGAGGACGATGCCGTAGGCACCATTATACCGCGCGATATTGTCCCGAACCGTTACGTCAGCGGAGCCGACGACGATGTGATCGATGAGCAGGCCGTCTCCGTCGTTTCCCTCTATGAGATTGGAGCGGATTGAAAGATCATGGCAATCGGTCACGCGGATTCCATTGAGGGCATTACGCGCCGCCTCGCAATTGGTGATCAGCAAGCCGGCGCTATGGCTGATCTCGACACCATTGCCCCAGAGGGAGGTATCGAATCGCGAATCCACGAGATCGCCACTAACCACGCGGGTTAGTAGCAGATTATGCTGAAGACCCGGGCCGGGTACGACGCTTGAGCCGTTGTCGCTGAAATCGCACGCGACGATGCGCACCCGCCGGGCACCCTTGATGGCGACGCCGTGGTGGGTATTATTCCGGACAGTGACGCATTCGATGACGAGATCGTTCATCCATGAGTCATGTTCACCTGAGAAAATAATGCCGGCGCGGCTGGGGGCCATCTGGTAAGAGCGCTGCCGCCGGTCCTGATTCGGATCGCGAGAGGTTTCAACGGTGAGCGCGCCTTCGATCACGAAGTCGCGCAACGTGACGTTTTGCATGTCCGACGAGGCATTGACGATGGCTGTTCCAGCGCGGTCTTCCTTGAGCGCGGGATCAAGGAACAGGATGGTCTCGATGCCTTCGCCTGCGAGGGTGACACCGCTGGGCATCTTGAGTGTTGCGGGCAGGGTGTGCACTCCTTTGGTCATCAGCACCACGCCACCCGCTTCCGAAGCGATATCGAGTGCCTCTTGTATGGATTCGCCCGGAGCAACGACCAGCGCGGTAGAGGACACTTCAAATTCAGATTCTGCCAACGCTCCGGCCAACGGCGCAAAGCCTTCGGCCAAGGGGCCGGGAGCGAGATCGAACTTTTTGCCTTCCATCGCACCTTGGTAGCAGGTGAGGACTTCGATGGAAGACTTGGGGCGGGTCTGTTCAATGGCGCGCGCGGTGTAGGGCAGGTCGATGCCTTTGACGTAGCGGTAGTGCTGATAGGCCAGTTCATAGTTATCGCGGAATTTTCCGCGGCCCTTGGGGGAAATAGTTCCATAGACTGGAACTTCTTCTTCGAGCATGTATTTCGCCATGTATTCGAAGCCGAGCGCGAGGCGGTTGTCGGCGGCCCCGTAGAGGTCGATGCCCTGATTCCATGCGACCTGCGCGGCCTTGGCAAAATAGTCGAGGCCCATCTGGGTGTGGCCCATGTCGCGGGTACTTTCCTGGCACTGACCGTTTGGATAGAGATATTTGGTGATGCCGCCGTTGCCGGGGCCCCGCAGATAGTGATTCACCGCGCGGTCGAAGATTTCCCGGTCATCGAGAAAGACGCCGATACACATCATCGTATTGATCAGCGCTGCGTCCCAGTTGCCATTGGCTTCCGGGAAAAAGTTTTGAATCATCGGCAGGTAGGCGGTGAGCAGCATACGCTCGAATTGCTCTATGTCCTCTGCGGCCCAGCCCGAGTCGGTGTACCGTAAAATTTCGGCGGCGTTGCAAAACTGGTAACCGGTCCAGCCCGCGAGGACTTTTGCGTCGTTATCATCGAAGCCCCACAGGACGGGCGACCACGCGTTGATGATCTCGATTGCTTTTTCGGCGTGCGCGGGATCCTCGGTAATATACCAAAGGAGTGCATGCCGGTAGGCCGCCTTTGCACTGCTGGACAATTGCTTGCCGCCGATGGAGGGCCGGCCATACGGCCCGCGGATCACCTGGGTGAAGGGTTCCGGTTCAAAGTCGAGCGACGCATCTTTTTCCAATCGTTGGAACGCCTCCAGCCACGGCTGTTCGCCTGCATCGACCTTTTGTTTCATAAAGTCCAGATCGGCGCGGGTCTGCGCCATCCCCGGGTGGGTGAAGGATTGCGCGTACAGGATGCCGGGCATTGCGCTTAACGCGATCAGCCACAGTGCAAGTTTGATTGTTTTCATGCGTTCACCATGGGTTAGTTATTTTTGCGCCTCGTGTTATTTGATCTGGCTGACCTTGTTGTTTTTTCCCTTATCTGTAACCGGGCCAAAGCTAACGATGGTGTTTCCGCTCGCGGACGATTCGAGAAGTATCGGATATTCGGTTTCGTTGCGGATGGTCGATCCTTTTCCGGTTACGACGATGGGGCGGACATCGGTGTCAATTGGTCCATCCGTGCGGTGGAAGACGATGGTATGGTTGTTGCCCTGCACGTCAGCGAGGTTATGCGGGCCCACCGCATGAGGGGATGGAATGATCGTTAATTCGATCTCCTGATTTGATTTCGCCAGCCGGAAATCACTTAACGGGGCATAGGAAAAATTTCCGCTTGATCCGATAATTTTTCCGCCCTTGGGCATATTAAAATTTGTGTGGCCGCAATCAACGGCCTTCGAGTTCGTCACGGTCGCTTTGCTGGCCAGATAACACCGTATACCGCCTCTCATTTTTTTAACGGTACAGTTTTCCACGGTAACGCTTCCTCCGTGCGTATAGACTCGGATGCCGTCCTCTGAAAGAGGCAGCATGACATCTATGGGAATCGGTAGGTTTTTTCCGTCTCGCGGCAATTTATAATCTGACCTTTTTGGTAAGTCGTACTCTTCTTTCTCGTCATATAATTCCGCGCTCGGCCGCATCCGGCCTTCCACCAGGCAGTTTTTAACGGTCGTATTATCTGCCGGCGACTGGATGTAAATTCCATGACCAAAAGCCCGCTGCTGAACTTCACAGCCGTCTATCGTATTACTTTCCCCTTTGACCACGATGCCGCAACGTTTGTCCAAGCCAAAGACATTATCCCGGCCGATGCCATAGATGCTTCCATAGCCGTAGGGGAAGGAGCCCCTTACGGTTAACTTAGTACCGATCACCGTGTTGTCATTTCCGAGAACCCCCAAAACCTCGCTACCCCTCAGTCCTTTGGCCAAGGTGGAGCGGTCTTGATTGTAGCTGCTGAAATCCGTTACTTGTTTCAGTCCGCTGGGATAGGTGTCTTCGAAGACACCGCCTTTGAACGTGTTATTGTTTCCCGTAATATAGATATAACCGCCCCGGGTAGCCCCGACGGGGACCTTCACATAAACGTCTGTCAAATCAATGGTGTTGTTGGATCCTGAACAATCGATCTTCCTGGCGTCCTTTGGAAGATCCGTCAGCTCGTAGTTACCAGGCTTCATCACAATGGTCTGGCCGCTTTCCTGCACCGCCTTGCACAATTCCGCCAAGGTGGATACCTGCTGCCGAGCGGCCTGAGCGCCCAATGAAATACCGGCAAGCGAGGTTAGAAGAAGTAAATTGAAATGATAGTTTTTCATCATGGTTTGCCTTTCATCGGCGTGGGTTCGTATCCACGCATTATGTCATTCGTTAATCACGTTGTGCATCGTCGCCTTTTCCAGTCAGTGGATGATACTTACTTTATTTGCTGCACATTATTTTTTGAGCCCTGATCTGTGATTTTCCCTTGGGACGTCCCTTTCGTGCCTGAACTCTTTGATCCCAGAACAAGCGGGTAGTCCGTTAGATTCTGTATCTCGACATTGCGGGCGGACTTGTTGGCCGCGTCGCGACTGCGAACCACATCGTAGGGGCCCGACACATCGATGGTCAGGTTGGTGTTCGGATTTTCTTCCAGGCTTCGGAAAACAAGATTATGGCCGCTGCCAATCACGATCGCGAGCTGCTGGTTATTATTGTAGTCGCCATGGCTGGGCAGCACGGTGATCTCCGCGTTGCAGTTTTTGTCGCGCTCGTAATCCGTACCAAACACAGGGCCGTGCACGGCATCGCCTTGACAACTAACGATGTCGCCCTCGCCGATACAAAATCCCCGTTCACAGCCGAGGCTTGTAGTTCCCTCCACATATTTTTTTCCGGTGGCATGCGTTAAGGTCACGCCCACGCGCATGTCTTTAATCGTGCAGTTGAGCACAGTGACATTGTGCGTGCCGCGTTTAATCTCCTTGCCATCGATCCACGTTTCACCGGCGTTGTAGGCGCGGATGCCAGCCTCTTGAAGACTCATCATAAAACCCGATGGGAGCCGATAGCCCCAAACCGTTTCGAAGTCTACTTTGTCTGCGGGAGACCCCGTTCCTTCCTCGGCCAGCATATCGTCGGTGCTGCGAACTTCGCCCTCCACATAGCAGCCCTCAATCAGTGCGTCGTGGGCCGCTTGTGTAAAGATCGCATGCCCATAGGCCCGATGAATAATGGTGCAGTCTTTGGCGTGGTTGGAATTGCCGCGAATCAGAAACGCGCTGTGTTTTTGATGGGGAATCACCGTCTTCCCACCTTTGCCGAACGCATCGCCATAGCCGTAAGGGAAAGAACCCTTAACCGTCATGTGGAAATCCTCCACCCGGTTGTGGGTGCCGTCCATCACCAGATTCGTGGCCCGCCTGGTGGGATGGTCGTTTTTGGATCCAACATCCACCATAGTCAATCCCTTCAGGACATTGTGATTGCCCACAATTTGCACCTGATAGACATCGGCTTTGCCAAAGGCTGTTAAGAGGTCCGTGGAAAAGTTGATGGTGACGTCCGTAAAATCATACGTGCTGTTGATTCCCGCAAACGTAAAGATGGGGTTGGTGAAGGTGCCTTTTTTAACGTCAGCGGCGCTGATGGAATAGGTGCCCGGTGCCAGCTTTACATCCACGTTATCATCGTCCAGATAGGGCAGCAGTTCGCTGGGTGAATTCACGACGATGGCTTTAGCGAAAGCGGCGGAGCCTGACCCAATCCAGAGCGACGCTATAAGCACGCCGATGGGCGAGATTTTCCGAATGTTGTATCCTAGGCTTTTCGTAGTTTTCACAGGTGTTGTCCTTTTTTATTTCAGCGTTTCCCAGTCGCCCGAGTAGTATGCTTTCAGGACGCGGGTTTTAAGGGCGGAGTCGTTTTGGCGTTCCGCGAGCTCGAGCATGTCCAGAAACAGATAGAAGTTGAGCCAGTATCCCCGGCTGTATTTTTCCTGGGTGCTCCGGGCATTTTGGTAGTACGCGTACCAGGAAGGATCAATCCCTAGCTCTTTGGCTTTCGCGACGGCACCCTGGCTGCGTTTCCAGATCAGAGTGGCTGAACGTTCGTTGAGTTTATTCAGGCCCGCATAGTTTGCTTCGAACGTGTTTTCAACGGAGCATACATCGTCGATGCCCAGTTCGAGGAGGCTGTGGGTCATCTCAAAAACCGTGTCGCCGTCGAGATCGTATTCAATGAGGTCGAGGAATCCATTGGTGTTGCTGTCGGTATATTTGACGGTTCCGAATTTCTCCGGCATATAGCCTTCTTCCAGAGGTTGGACGCGCGGGTGATAGCGGTCGCGGATTCCGCAGAATCCCTGGTAATAATAGGCGGTCTGATCTAGGCGCCATGCGCCCCATTCAGCGCCGTGAAGGTGGATGCGGCCATCGAATCCACCGAGATAGAGATTGCCCCCGCCGGAGTTATCCTCGTCCCACTCGCCGCGATCCCCGGCGGTGTCGGCCTGAAAGTTATCATCCAGTCCACCCTGGCGGGCGCCCACTTTAAAGGGGTCTTTGGAGTCATAGAATTCGACGCGTTCCCAGCGGTCGCAATCATCGTCCTCATCGAACGAAAACGTGCAGCGTTCCCATTCACCGCGCTTCCAGATCAAATCCCAGGCGCTGGTGTGATCCGGAAAGATCAGCTCGGTCAACTGGCGTAAGCGCGGGTCGTAGAAGAAGGAGTCTCCCTCCGGCAAGCCCCTCATGCTGGCAAACCGATGTTTCTGATCGGTATAGTCCAGCTGGCCGTCACTGAATTTCAGCGACATATCATAGTCGAGCGCGTTGCCCGGCCCGGAATCATTATCCATGTCGAAAGTCATCGCCACATATCCGATGTCGCCCTGAAACGACACGCGGCGCTGGTCGTCCGTTACCTTGGAAAAGTCCTCGGGGAGCGGCTCGCGGATTTGTTTGCGCCGCTCCCGGTCCCCCCGGTCGGTGAACCGGATTGCCATTTCGGTGCAGCCATCGTCGTCGTGGTCAAAAAACAGGAAAGGATTTTCCCAGTTATAGCGCAGGTCGACGATGTTGAAGTAGGAGTGGTGGGCCTTCAGCAGGGTACTGTTGCCGCTGTAGTCGATCACGAAATCATCCACGCCGTTGTGGTGCCAGCATTCAGGATGGAGTGTTTCCCAGTTGATGTAGCTGAGGACGCCATCCTTGTCGTTGTCGATCATGATCATGTACGCGCCGTCATAACCGTGATCGTCGAGCGCGGTGTTGTCGGCGATGATTTCCAGGTCGGCCAGGCCATCCCCGTCCTCGTCCGCATAATCCACCACAAAATCTTCCCAATGCCCGTAGCGGCCATCCCGGTTCCGGTCAATCATGAGGCAGTCGCTATCGCGGTCGCCGGCGAGATCGCCCGCGCGCATATCGTCGTCATCGTCGATCCACTGCGCGGGGAGGCCGTTCCTGAACGTCCCGCGCAATACGTCGGGATCGCCATCCTCGTCAAGGTCGATATAACTGACGTCCGTCAACCAGCCCGGGCGATGCGTGCTGAGCTGTCGCCCCTCCGGCTGGTGCTTGCCCGTATCTAGTTTATTGCCCGGCGGACGTATCGGTTTTTTCACAGCGGACGGGGTCTCTGCCGCCACCGCCGTTCCCAGTAGCGAGAACCAGAGGCCACTCATTAAAACTGCGTGAAACTTCATCCCCCGGTCCCCATTCATTGATCCCCCGCCGAACAGGCCGTTAGATTTCAACCTTGGTTAATTGGCCTGCTTTCAGTTCGATGGTCTGCGTTTTCTCGCCGTAGGGCGCTTTCAGGATGACGGTCTGATCGCGCTTGAGCGAAGTAAGTTCGACGGTTGCGGTTTTTTTGCTCTGGTTCCAGGCAATGGAAACTTCCACGCCGCCGCGGGCCAGCAGGCCGGTGACGGAGCCTTCTACCCATTTTTCAGGCAGGGCCGGGATCACAGAAATGGTGCCCGGAACGGAGAAGAGCAACATTTCCTGCACCGCGGCGGTCCAGCCAAAGTTGGCATCGATCTGGTACGGGGCGGGTTCAAATTTTCCGCCAATCCCGCTGAAACGCCAGTCGTTGTGGGTGGTGAAAAAGTTATTCATCACACACGCCCGCGACAGGAGACTCAGGCAGCGCAGCGCGCTGTCGCCTTCGCCCATCCGGGCGTAAACATTGGCCATGTGCGCCAGCGACCAACCGGATTGTGAGCTGATGCCGATGTCGAGACGCTTGCGAATGGCAACGAGGAAGGCCTCGAAAAGTTCTGGATCGGAATCCGGCGTGACTTCAAAGCCCGGGAAAACCGGATAGATATGCGACTGATGACGATGGGCATAATTGTCGTCGTAGAAGGGATGCATCCACTCCCGGACCGCTCCGTCTTCATTAATCTGGTAGGGCGGGATTTTCGCCAGCATGGCCTGCCATTTCGGAACATCCTGCTGGTAGGTGCCGGTGATCTTTGCGCCTTCGATGAGGTTGGTCAGCACTTCCTTCGCGAGGGCAAAGTCCATGGTGGAATTCATCGTGGTCTGGTTCATACGCCCTTTTTGATTGCCCGGTTGATTTTCCGGCGAGTTGGACGGTGCGCTGACGTAGTAGCCGTTTTCGTCGAGGGTGAAGAAATCTTCATAGAAGAGCGCCACTTCCCGGAGGAAAGGCATGGCACGTTCCTTGAGGAAGGTTTCGTCGCCCGTGAAGAGATAGTAGTCGTAATAGATCTGGCCGACCCACGCGCCGCCGCCGGTCCAATAGAGAATGTGCGGCTGAATGTCCTTAAAGAGTCCGGAAGGCGGCGTGGTGATGCAGGAGACCACGATGCCGTCGCAGCCGTAGAGGTTGCGTGCGTTCGTACGGAAGTCGTCCATCATGCCATCGAAGTAGTCAAAGACCGGCAGCGCCGTTTCGGGAATGTTGCCGCTCATGGCTTGCCAGTAGTTCATTTGCAGATTTTCGTTGGCCATGTTGAAGGTCCAGTAGCCGCGATAGAAACCGGTCCACTTTCCCTGCAGCGGACACGGCTGTCCGCCGGCCTTGGAGCTGATGATGAGAAGATAGCGGCCATAGGCCCACATTTTTTCCACCATGGGTGTGGGTACTTCGCCCTGATAGGCGTCCAGCAGCAGTTCTTCGGTGGAGAGTTCATATTCTTCATCGGTCACGCCCAGATCGAGCGAGACGCGGTTGAACAGTTCGCCATGCTCGGCCGCATGCGGTTTCAGCAGCGTCGCGTAGTCGGCATTCGTTGCCGCGAGTTCCTGTTCCAACGCGGCCCAATCCGTTTGACGTTCGCCTTTGATGAAGAGCTTTACAATGACCAAGGCACTCTTGCCGCCCGTAACCTGGATGGATCCGTCTTTGGCCGTCAGTGTGGCATCTCCGGCGACGACGCGCGCGACCGCACCGAAGTCGGTGTCGTCGTCGTTATTGGTCGCGGCATAGCGAATGAAGCCGTTATCCGTGGCTACTGCTTCAAAGTTTTTGGGAAGTTCGGGTTCTGTTCCCCAATCGACATGCACGTCTTTGCGGTCGTGTAGATCGAGCGTAAACGTGGCGTCCAGTTCCGCATCGCCGGAACAGTTTACTTCCATAACGATGAGATCATTGATCCGGGAAACAAAGAGCTTCCGCTCAAAGTTTGCATCGCCGTCGGTCCAGCGCACGGCGACCTCGCCGGTGGTCATGTCGACGGTACGCCGATATTTCGAGAAGCCCTGATCGACCGGCATGTCCACCAGCAGGTCACCCAACGGGAGCGGTGCGCCGATGTCGGGTTCATACCCGGCCGCCTTCAGCGCGGCTTCCATTATGCCATTGGCTTCCTGGGGTTTGCCGTCCAGCAGGAGCCGGCGAATTTCGGGAATCGTATGGCTGACGTCGGGCAGATCCATCGTCACGACTTCATGCCAGAGATCGTCGTGGCTCAGCAAAACGCGCTCATTATTAACGTGGCCGTACACTGCGGCTGAAATGATACCGTTACCCGAGGGCAGGGCCTCGCGCCAGAGCTGTCGGTACCAGGAGGCGGGATATTGAGTGGTGATGGTGTTTTTCATAGTGTCTTCCTTGGCGTTCCCTCTCATCGGAATCAGGCAGCTGAAAGCCAGCAGGCCGGTGATTACATTCCGTTGAACTCCTGAGGTTACGAACGATGTTGGGCGGGTGTAGTATTTTTTCCGTTCAATCATAAATCTCAATGCTCCATGGGCTGTTTTGTAATCAATGCGTGGATTCTTCTCGGACAAGATTGCCATCGACGTATTCCTTGACGGTGGCATTCACCTCGCCGGTTTCAAGACCGGTGACGGTGATGACCTGCGTGCGGCCGTCGGTCAGTTTCACGGTAAGTTCGTTGGCATTTTCGGCCGTGGCGGACTCGATCATGGATTCGTTTTCATAGGGCTCAACAACGGCGAGGTAGCGCCCTTCGTCGCCATGGCTGCGTACGACCATGGACTTCAGGCGCTGGGTCTGGTCGCCCATAGGGAAGTCGCCGCCGATCCGGGCTTTGAACGTGACGGCGCTGAGACCGGATAGATCGATGGTGACGGTTCCGCCGTCCTTGTCATTGTCCGGCATACCGGGCGTGGAGTTTTTCATCGGAGCGCCGGCGATGCGGATGGGGCCGTCGTAGTAGTCCAATCCCTGGGAGGGCGGCATCACGATGTTGTCGTACTTCACCGGAAGGCTGGAGAGGAAAACCTCGGAGCCATCTTTTTTCACCAGCCGGGCATCGCCCCAGAAGATGGTGTTGTTTTGGTTGTTGTCCACTTTCGTAGTCAGTACCAGTTCCTTCTTCCCTTTGACGTCGAGCTCGATATCCTGAGCGCCTAATATCCATGCACCGGTTCGGTCGTCGAGCAGCGTCTCGCCATCGGCCTTCACGGAGTACCATAGCTTCTTGTTCACCTTATGGCTCTCCGGTGCGGTGCCGATCATGATCTCGTTGGAGGTCGGCCACGCATTAAAGATATCGATGTTCAAGGTGCCGTCTGTGCTGTGCGGCAGGCGTACACCGCGGTTGTCGGCGCCCTCGCCCCAGAGCGTCTGGAAGGAGGTGCGGGCCGTGCCCTCGGTCGCATACCAATCGCAGTCGGTCACGAACTGCGCACTGCCGAGCGGATCGCTGTTCATCTGGTCGGTGTGCCGCAGAAATTCTTTCTGCTCCGCGACGATGCCTTTGAATCCCTTCGAGTGGAACATCCAGTCGAACTGGTGATCCTCGTCCGCTTTCAGGTAGTCCGCGAGCAGGATGTAGTCGTCGAGCACGAGCATGAGGCGGCGCTGGACGACGGGGTCGGTGTATTCCGTGCACGCGCCGTATTCAGGTGCGTTTTCAGGAATTGGAATGGTGCGGCCTTCCTCCCACATCTTTTCGGCGAATGTGCCCTCGGGGTTGTAGACGATACCGCCGTAGGGCGGGTAGCTCCAGCGCGAGACGGTTTCCACCACGGTGGCCTGCATCATTTCGCCGGAATGGAAGAGCGTGCGCTGGTTTTCCTTGGGCTCCTGCTGCTTTTCATCGACCACGACCATGTTTTTGGTGGTGGAGGTCTGCTTGAGGAATTTGTAGAGGTAACTGCCGTAGCCGTACCAATAGATCAACGGGCCGTAGGGACTCTTGCCGTAGCGCATCATACTGATCAGGCCGGTGCGGTCGAAGTGGCCGTGATACCCGCCGTGCGAGCCATAGTGCAGCGCGGCCTGAATCTGCTCGCGCTGCGGGCGGTCGGCGGTCTGGGAGCGGAGCTGCACGATGCCCATATTGTCGGCGTAGGCAGACACGGTTGCTTTTTCAGAAGTGACCTCCGGAAGATCCGGCACGCCGTAGAGCAGGTCGCGGCCGCGGCCGCGGTTGATGATCGCGGCATATTCCGGATCGCGGTAGAGATAGTAGGCCAACTCGTAGGGTTTGCCGGAAACCTTGCCGTCGACCGCGTCGTTGACGGCGGGCAGTACGCCGCGATAATCCAGATAGGGCACCGTGGAATCCCACATGTCTTTGATGCAAACGCTGTTGCCTTCGAGGTTGCCCCACTTTTCGAATTCCATGCCGTATTGCCCGCCCACGCGCCGGCTCGCCAGTAGCGAGAAGTGCTTGGAGGTGCCGAGGGGGAACGTCATGTCTTTAAAGTTGATGCCCCAGGGTTCCAGTGCGATTGCAATTTCCGAAAACTCGGAGGCGACCCACGTGTTGTAGCCCACCGCGCATTCATACCACCAGCCATCACTCATGATGCCATGTTCCAGATGCGCGTAGATGCCGGTTGGGGAGGAGAGCAGTTGATTGATCAGGTGCCAGTCCTGCAGGTTCAGCGCGCAGTATACGGCGGCTGTGAGCTCCGCCACGTTCCAGTTGCTGATCGCCCCGCGGGTGTTGCCCTGAATGGTGCGGGTGACGAAAAGCCTAAAGGTGTTATCGACGAGCTCGCGGTCTTCGTCCGTCACTAATTCACTGTTGCGGATCAGGTCCCACGACCGGCCGACGGACTGCCAGAACTTGCCTTCAGCCACAAAAGAATTACCGCCGCCGACCAGCGTGGCTGGATAGCCATCGTCCAGCCGGACCAACCGACGCATCAGCTGCAGCACTTTGGCTGCATACTCTTCATTTCCTGTCAGTTGGTAAGCAATGGCACAACTGTAGATGTCTCTCCCATCTGTATTGAAGATTGCCTTGCCGAGATTTTCAGCACCGGCTGATGGATCAATTTTGTTTCCTTTCGGAACCTTCCAGCCGTTCGCTTTTCTTTCATAACCCGCCAGCCCTTTTTCCGCCCATTCAAACTGATCGACCTTGGCGCGGACTTTGTTCCAACCTTCGGAAGTGAACGTGATGTACGGGTAGGGTAACTTTACCGCCGTGATGAATTCGAGGGTTGCGGCCGAGGCGCCGTCGCCATTGGAGATCGCTTTCACAATCTGCTTTTCACGGATGCCCTGCGGCAGTTTGGAAGGAATGTTTACCGTCAGGGTGCAGGTTTGAATTTCGTCCGGAGCCAGATCCAGATGAGTCGGTTCAATGACGGCCTCCATCGATTCCCAGCCCATCGTTTCAATCCGCAGGCTTACTCCGCAGGCTTCGTCCGTTGTATTGCCCACCTCGATTTCATATTCCACCGTGGAACCCGCGTCTGAAGCAGTGCCCTGGATGGGGGCGCGGAGTCCGACGGTCTGCCCGCGGACCGCCTCAACCTTGCGGACCAAACAGATGGAATTGGCATCGGAACTCAACGTCAGCTCCACCTGTTTGATGGCCAGCAGCGTGCCCCATTTCTGACCTGCGTCAATATCGAAGAGCTCCCATGGAATATACACATCGTACCAGCCCTGACCCGTGATCCGGATATTCGCGGTGCTGACCGGGTTGCATTCATCATAATCCTTCGGATCCACCTTCAGCACGGCGGTGATGTCCGCCGTGGATTCGTTTTCCAAATAGACTTCGAATGCAAGCCCGGTGTATTCGCTCCAATCGGCCGCGTCGCCGTAATAGTTCCGGGCGATCCCGGGGAAATAAACGCGGTTCTGATTCGAGTAGGTGAAGGAGATGGTCTCCCCGTTGGCGACGGTGGCGCTGTTATCCGCGACGTTCGCGACGCCCGTCCAATCGGAAAAATCGGGCTTCCCGACCGACTCTTTCATTCCCGCCTGAGCCAGCGAAGTCCACAGCAAGACGATGATTATGAATGCGTTTTTCATGAGCTGATCCTTTTTGTTGAAATTTTATTTATTCATCCTGCGTTGTGGAAGGAGCCGTTAAGCTACCCTGTTTCTAAGCTATGACGATCACATGAGATTTAATCACTTTCGCTTAAACATGTCAGTAACGGAACATGCCCGGATTTCCACCCATTGGAAGTGACCCGGGCGTCCCGCCCGTGTCCCGCGCGATTCATGGGCGGGACGCCCATGCCACCACCACAAAACCGACCGTCTCTCCCAACCCAGCAGGAGCAACGCCGCTCCGAAAACCTT